>JAOAAI010000014.1 GCA_026418955.1 Candidatus Goldiibacteriota bacterium
AGATGTGTATAAGAGACAGCTATATTACTTTTTATCCATTCAAACATCTTCATAGGAACCTGCTGGTCAATTAAATAATTTGTAAAGCCGAGTGCCGCTCCTAAAATAATAAAAATTCCACCGGTTAAAACAATTGATGCCCTTATAATTCTTGGAAGGTCTTTCTTTAAACTTATATCCCTGTAAATAAAAATCTCAACTACAAATGCATAAGCCGCAGTAATAACCGCAGCCTCTGCTGCTGTAAATTTACCACTGTATATCCCCCATAATACTAGAAAAGGCAAAGGAATTTCCCAAATTGCATCTTTAATTGCCTTTGCTATTTGTCCAAACGATAATTTCTTTTTTTCTTGTAATTTTGGCGAATAAAAAAACGCAAGCACAGATATAATAAGCGTGAGTATTATTCCCGGCAAAATGCCTGCAATAAAAAGTTTTGCTATACTCACTTTTGCAATCAAACCATAAAGAATAATAGCAATTGATGGTGGAAATAAAATCCCCATTGTTCCTGCAGATGTTACTATTCCTATTGAAGTTTTTTCTGAATATTTTTCATTAATAAGCATTGCATATAAAAGTCCACCTAAAGCAATTATGGTAACGCCGGTTGCTCCTGTGAATGCAGTAAAAAAAGTTGAAGCCACAATTGTAACAATCGCAACACCACCGCGCATCCAGCCTATAAATGAATTTACCAAATTTATCATACGTTTTGGTGTTCCTGATTCTGCCATTAAATATCCGGCAAAAGTAAAAAGCGGAATTGTAATTAAAACTGGCGATACTGCTATTCTTGCCATTTCAATTATGACAGCAGATATATCAACTCCTGATAGAATAAAAAACAAAATCGCAAGCCCGCCAAGAACAACAAAAAGCGGCGCACCAATAAAAGCAAGAATAAGTGAAATTATGGTAATTAATATTATTAACATAAATTTTATTTCTTTCTTTTATTATTATATAAAATGGTCTCTAAAATTTTCTGTAAAAAAGAAAACAGCATAAATAAAAAAACAAGCGGTAATATTAATTCTAGAACCCAGACCGGAATAAAAACTATTCGGGCTGCTTCATTTATTTCATTTAAAATAAAAATTATTGAAGCTATTAAAAATAAAAAACATATAATAAAAGAAAATGAATTAACAATCAGATTCACTGCATTTTTATTTAATTTCTTAAAAAACTGTGAAGCAACATCAATATTTATGTGCCTGTTCTTATATGTCGCAAGAGAAGCACCTAAAAAACCAACCCACATAACAAGATAACGTATTATGGAATCAGCACTTTCCAATCCTAAATTTAAAAACAATCTTAATAAAACCTGGGTTAAAGAAAGGAAAAGCAACAAAAGAAAGACAACAACAATAAAAATTTTCTGGAATTTATATAACCGGCAATTTAACCTTCTTAAAAAATCCATTTATTTTCCTTTGCTTCTGAAATCAGAAAGATGTTTTTTGAGTTCATTTAAAAGTTCTTTAGTATAAAATTTACCGACAAGTTGATTTGCTGTTTTTTCACTTACATCGGCAAATGTCTTTAAATCTTGTTTATTTGCAATATCAGTAAAAACTATTCCGCTCTTCTTAAGGACATTTAAAGCATCATTATTTTCTTTTCTTGAAAGTTCAGTTAATTTATTAAATGCCTTCCTTGATTCTTCCATAATTATTTTCCTAAAATTTTCCGGCATTTTTACCCAAATACTTTTATTTATAAGCACACCACCCGGTACATAAGCAATACGCATATTTAAAATATATTTTGTCATTGTCTGCCACTGCATTGCAACTGCTGAAAGTGGGGACCCATAAACACCTTCTATCATACCTGTCTGCAATGCCTGCATAACATCTATCAGGGAAAGAGGTATTGGAACAACCCCGAGTTCTTTAAACAGGGTATTTACAAGAACATCTTCTCCCCATATCCACATTTTTATTTTTCTGAAAGCATCTATTGAATCAATTTTCTGCTTTGAAAATATATATGCAAAACCAACCTCTGGCCAGCCAAGAACTATAAAACCTTTTTTTTCAAATTGTTTTTCAAAATATGGCGTCATTTTCTCCAAAACATAATCAATCTCTTTTTCATTATTTATTATGAGAGGTATGTTTAATATTCTTACTTCTGGCACCACTTCACCTAACCCTTGTGAAGTAAATCCAGCTGCGTGTAACTGATTTATCTTCATTTTTTTAAGAACATCTTTTTCATCACCTGAGACACCACCGGGATAAAATTTGAATTTTACTTCCCCTTTTGTTTTTTCATAAATAACTTCATCCAACTCCTGCATCACATTCATCCAGGTAGAGCCCTCCGGCGCAACTGACGCAAATTTTATTACATACTTTGCCTCAGCAAAAGAAAAAACAGGAATAACTAACAGTGCTAATATAACTATAAATATTTTTTTCATATTTTTCCTCCTTGCAAATTTAATCTATCATTTGCCATTTCGCTTCTACCGCCTGTTTCTCGTTTAAAACGCATCACTTAATTTTATTTTAAGAATCTCTGCTTTCTTTTTGGCAATTTTAGTAAATAATTTTTCCGGTATTATATCATCCGGTGTCTTTTCAATATTTAATAAAAGTTCATCAAATAATTTTTTATCCTGTTTCTGCACAGTATAGAATTTTGCTGTAAAAAAATCCGCTAAAATAAATTTGCCACCGGATATCTGTTTTACTTTTTCATATTCTTGTTTTGCTTTTTCTAAATCACCACCAAACATCTTTGGCATAGAATAATAAACAATCATAAATAAATGTGGCAAACCATAAAAATATTTATTATCAAGTTCTAAAACTCTTGCCATCATAGTTCTTACTTTTGGCAAATCTGAAACTGCTTCTACTGAATTTTTGTTCAAATTAATAAAAGAACCCCAGGCAAACGCTGTCCAAAAAAGTGCCTCTACATCTTTTTTATTAAATGCTATCATCATTTTTTCAAATTCTGAAAAATCTTTATCAAGAACATTTTTAAAATCATTGTTTTTAGTCAAAATTTTCATTCCGTAATCTTTTGCTTTTTTATAAAAATACGATGCTTTTTTTAAATTTTCTTTTTCTTTTTTCTTATCTGTATCCATATCCTCCAAAAAACCCATTGCATACATTCCATAAAGTTTGCATCCTTTTAAAAGCAAGTCATCATTTTCATAATTGGAGCCTTTGATAAGGCCATCTAATAATTTTAAATTTGCCGGCACTGCTTCTTTTGCAAAATCAATATCTTCTTCTTCAAAAAATGCTGTAACAACATCTTCCATAAAACTGCCTGTCGCATTTATTGTAATTCTTTTTATACTGCAACCAGATAAAGATAAAACTAAAAAAAGCAAAAGAAAAATTTTAATTTTATTCATATTCATTCACCTTTTCTGGTAATTTTTCATATCTTTGTCCTGTTTCTTCATCTATTATACTGTATCCGACCAGTTCTGCAAAATGAACATTTGTATCTGCCCGGACATAACCAAAACCTTTTCCATACCAGTATTTTTCAACAGTTGCTTTTCCATCTCCCTGATCAACAACAGCATGAATAAGGTAAGTATCTATCTCGCCTACTTTGGTTTTAATTTTCTCTCTTTTTACCACTTCAAATTTCCCGGTTATATTTCTTTCTATTGAAAAAAATAATATCTGGGCAGATGCTTTTGCTTTTTGCTCCCATTTATTTCCTGCTTTCAATGGAAATTTAAAAAAATTAACCTCCGGAATTATATTTGCCTCAATAGAAAAATTAAAAATAGGGAATGGATATCTGATAACGCGCATATAAACACCGTTTTTGTCTCTTCTTATTAAATACCTTATATCAACCTTAGGCGCATAAAAATAAAAATAATCTTTTTCATCTTTTTTTTCTATATCTTTTATCTCTGCTTTAACTTTTATAATTTTATCTGGTTCTGCTTTTTTATACGCTTCAAAAAAAAGCAAACTCCCCTTTGCCATAGGATAGTATTTTTCATCCGGTGTTATTTCTTTTACAGTTTTAGTTAAATTTTCAAAAGATTGAGAATATAATAAATCACCAAAAAAAATAATTGTAATTATAAAACCTGTTATTGCTACTTTATTCATAATTTTATCCTCTGTAATTAATAAATTTAAAAAAGATTATCATAATAAATATATTATGTCAATAAAACGTATTTTTCAGTTATTTTGACGATTTCTTACAGATTGATGTTTACTTGCTTTTTCCAGCAGTTACATCGTAAATAACGCCACCTAATTCATATCCCCCGCCCCAGCCAACAACAATAAAAAGTCCAATTATATATAATCCGATTGTGTCAAATCCTATTGTCTTTGACTTTGATAATTCATCTTTAAAAATCAAATATGTTATACTTCCCAAAAGTAAACTCCCAACCACCCCGCCGGCAATTTTAGCATTATTTTTTTCATCCCAGCCCTTTTGCGATTTTATTTTGCTCTTTTCTATATCAAGATATGCCTCCTGCGCCTTTTTTTCAAGCAAGTATTTTTTCCTTTCTTCACTTAAACTCGCACAGCCAGAAATTAAAAAAATATATATAAAAAGATTTAAAACTATCAAAAGCTTTTTCATTTCTATTTGCTCCCGATAAGTATTTTCGGTATGCGCAAAGTTGGCTGAGCATCTGATACAGGGACCCCCTGCCCATCTTTACCGCAAGTTCCTGATTCAAACCCTAAATCATCACATACGGCATCTATATTTTTTAAAATATCCTGCCCTTTACCGAGTAAAGTTGCATCCCTTACTGGTTTTACAATTTTTCCATTTTCAATTTTAAATCCTTCTTTTATCTCAAAAATAAACTCACCGGTTACTGTATTTACCTGACCGCCACCCATTTTTTTTATATAAATGCCATTTTTTGTATCTTTAATCAAATCCGCTTCTTTGCCTTTTCCAGGTTTTATATAAATATTTGACATACGCGGTATTGGTATATGAAAAAACGATTCGCGCCTTCCATTTCCTGTTGAAACCTTACCATCCCTAAATGCGGTTACCCGGTCATATAAATAATTTTTCAAAATTCCATTTTCGATTAAAATAGTTTTTTTTGCTTTTATTCCCTCATCATCAAAAGAATACGAACCGCGTTTACCTGGGATTGTTGCATCATCAATAACTGTTATCAATGGCGAAGCAACTACTTGGCCAATTTTTCCTTTGTATTCTGATAAATTTTTTTGCACCAGATCAGCTTCCAACGAATGTCCAATCGCCTCATGAATTAAAGTTCCACCGGCTTCTGCTGAAATTACAGCCGGCATTTCACCGGTAATTTTTTCATTGATATCAAGTAATCTTAAAGCTGCCTCAGCTGTTTCCCTTGATTTTTCTTTAAGATTATTTTGCTTTAATAATTCATATCCACAGGCACCTGAAATTACAGAATAACCGGTTTCAATGCTATTGCCTTTGCCAGCCATAATAAAAATAATAAAAGTGGTATATATACGTCTGTCTTTTACATAATTGCCTGTATCATTTAAAATTTTAACTTCTTGTATTTTTTCAGAAATTGTTAATTTTACCTGTTTTATATTATGGCTTATTTTCCTTACAAAATTATCCATTTCTTTAAGTAATTCTATTTTTTTATCTGTTTTTATTTTATTATGAGGTATTTTTATTTTATTTACATCAGGGGGGATAATTCGCCGTATATAATTTTTTGTTTTTTTCTTCCCGGAAGTTAAAAAATTATTTTTAATATTTCTTACAGCATTCAAAACTTTTTTTTCTTTTACTTCATCTGTACAGTTATAAAAAATATTAAAATCTTTAACACCTTTTATTCCTATCCCCGATAGGCTACAGCATGTAAACTGGTCTATTTTTGAATTTTCAAGCGAAATTATTTTAGTTTCTGTATTTTCAAAAAAAATATCCCATAAATCAAAATTATAAGATGAAAGCAAACTTCCTGCTTTTTCTAAAATATCCATTTTTTATTTTTTTCTTTCTCCTGAAATTGCTATTATTCCCCAGATTAAAAGCACAAGTGAAAAAAGACCAATATATAAAAAAACTATATTAAATCCATATTTTATTATACAAAAAATACTCAATAATAAAATTACAGTAAATAAACCCACAAGAATTTCATACATATCATTTCCTCCATTCTTTATTATTTTATGGATTGATTTTTACTTGCTTTTTTTGCTAATTTATCTGCTTTTTTATTATTTTCATTACTTATATGAACTAATTCAAAATTTATATTTTTTTTTAATTCTAAAATTTTTTTTAAAATTTCTTTTAATTTTGTGTTTTTTATTTTATATTCTCCGGAAATCTGCCTGCATAAAAGTTCGCTATCTGAAAAAATTTTTATTTCTTTAATGTTTTTTTCTATAGCCACCTTTAAAAGTTCTAAAAGTGCTGTGTATTCTGCTATATTATTTGTGGCATAACCTATATTCTTTGATGCTTCATAGATGAGTTCTGAATTTTTATAAATTAAAATACCAATCCCAGAAATTCCCGGATTACCGGATGATGCTCCATCAATATATGCAGTATATTCTGTATTATTCATTTGCTATTTTAAAAATTTCTTTTAACTTTTCAAGTAAATTTTCAACTTTATCCAAAGGGTACTGGGTAGCCCGATCAGATAAAGCATTTTTTATATTATGATGAACTTCCAGAAAAACTCCGTTTGCTCCTGCGGCAATTGCTGACTTTGCAATCACCGGAACAAATTCCCTATCTCCTGAACTTTTATCGCCTGCCCCACCTGGTCTTTGAACAGAATGGGTAGCATCAATAACCAAAGGATAACCTGCGTTTTTCATAATAAAAATTGAACGCATATCAACAACCAAATTATTATAACCAAATGAAAAACCACGCTCAGTTAAAATTATATTTTTATTACCTGTGCTTTCCACTTTTTCAATCACATTAAAAATTTCATATGGCGATAAAAACTGTCCCTTTTTTATATTTATTGCTTTTCCTGTTTCTGCAGTTTTTAAAATCAAATCAGTTTGCCGGCATAAAAAAGCCGGTATCTGCAGAACATCAATGACTTTTGCAACGAGTTTCACATCCTTTGTTTCATGAACATCTGTTAAAATTGCAATATTTAATTTTTCCTTTATTTTTTTTAAAATGTTAATGCCTTTTTTAAACCCTAAACCACGAAAACTTTTTAAAGAACTTCTGTTTGCCTTATCATAAGATGCTTTAAAAATAAATGGTATTGATAATTTTTCTGTTATTTCTTTTAATCTTTCTGCGATAAAAAAAGCCATTTTTTCATTTTCAATAACACAGGGACCGGCTATGAGAAAAAAATCTCTCTGTCCGATTTTTAAATTTTCTTTAATTTTAATCTTTTTTTCCAAACTTTCTTTGTCTATCTTCATACATCCATTCCATTATTATATTTTTTAATAATTTCTCGACAGGCATATTATACTTCTTTGCAAGCGCCTGTAAAGCATTGAATTTCTCCTGCGCGGATTTATACTTTGCCCGTGAAAAATTTAGCAAATCGGTTTCTAGTTCTTTTTTATCTTTTTCATCCATTTCTTTTTTTCTTTAAAAACTTTTTGAATTTTTTTAAATCCTCTGCTGTATCAATGCTCATACTTTTACTTTTTACTATGACCACTTTTACTCGGCATAAATTTTCAATTAATCTCAATTGTTCTAATTTTTCTATTTCTTCGTATTTGCTTTTTAAATTAAGCCATTTATCAAGAATGCCTTTCCTAAAAACATAAATGCCAATATGCTTTAAAATATCCCCTTTTTTATATTTGCCATCCCTACTAAAAGGTATTAAAGCACGCGAAAAATAAAGCGCGTTATTATCACAATCCACAACCACTTTAACAAAATTGGGATTATTTATTTCTTTAAAATCTGTAAATGGCGTTGCAAGAGTAACAACATCGCAGCTTTTTTCATTCATAAGAGTTTTTATTGCTTTATCAATAAACCGCGACTCTAAAAGCGGCTCATCTCCCTGTATATTTATCACTATGTCATTTATATTGGCATTTGTTGTTTTTAATGCCTCTCTTATTCTTTCTGTCCCTGATTTACATTTTGACGAAGTTAAAATAACCGAGCCACCAATTTTTTCTATGACTTTTTTTATTTTATCATCATCTGTTGCCACATATAATTTTTTTATTAATTTTGATTTTCTTACATTAAGAAAAGTATGCTCAATAATTGTTTTTCCGTTAACTCTTATGAGCATCTTTTCTTTTAATCTTGTTGATTTTAGCCTTGCCGGTATTATTCCTATAATATTCATAATAGTAGACTCTTTTTTCAGGAATAATTTCTTAATACTTTATTTATTATTTCTGTTGTTGAATTTCCTTTTATATATTTTATATTTTTTACAATACCGCCTGATTTTTTCACTATATCAGCCCCTATTATTTTATTCAAGGGCCAATCGCCACCTTTTACCAGAACATCTGGTTTTATATCTTTTATTATATTATATGGATCCGGCTCATAAAATACAGTAATAAAATCTACAAATTCCAAAGCTGATAAGACCTCTGCCCTTTCTCTCTGTGGTATAATTGGTCTTTTATCCCCTTTTATTTTTTTTACAGATGAATCACTATTAAGAGCAACCAAAAGTATATCACCGAATTTTTTTGCCTTTTTCAAAAATCTGATGTGCCCTATATGCAATATATCATAACAACCATTTGTAAATACTATTTTTTTCCCCTGGATTTTTAACTTTTTTAAAATTTTCAATAACTTTTTTCTTGAAAAAATTATTTTATTACATTTCATCAACTGCACCTTTTAATTCCTCAGGCGTTAAAACCGCAACACCAATCTCAGCAACAACCTTGCCTGCTGCAATATTTGCAAGATAAGCCGAATCTTTAAAACTTGCACCAGTAGTTAAAGCAAGCGTCATAACACTTATAACTGTATCGCCAGCTCCTGTTACATCATAAACTTCTCTTGCAACTGCCGGGATATGATGCTTTTCATTTTCATAAAATAAAGTCATTCCTTCTTCTCCACGCGTTAATAAAATCACCTTTGAATTAGTTATCTTTTTTAGCTCTTCTGCTGCCCGGTCAATATCTTTTTCATTTTCTATATGTATTCCTGTTGCATCCTGCGCTTCTTTTTTATTTGGTGAAATCAAAGTCACATTTTTGAATATTCTTATATTTTTAGGTTTCGGGTCCACATTTATAATTTTTGTGTTTGCATTTTGAACCACAAAATCAACAAGTTTTTCTGTAATTACACCTTTACCATAATCAGAAAAAATAACAGCATCAACTTCTTTGATAATTTTTTCAATCCTATTTATTACTTTATTTATTATTTCCGTTGATACCGGTATTCGTTTTTCTTTATCAATTCTCACCACCTGCTGACTGTGTGCTATAACCCTTGTCTTTATTGTTGTGGGTCTCTTTTTATCAATTATTATGGATGCTATATTAACTTTATTTTTTTTTAAATAGTTAAGTAATTTATGCGCACCTGCATCATCACCCACAACTCCAGCTGAATAAACTTTAGCCCCAAGCGAAGTTAAATTAAGGATAACATTTGCAGCACCACCGGGTTTGAACTCTTCTTTTTCAACATCAACAACAGGAATGGGGGCCTCCGGTGATATACGCGAAACCTTACCCCATACATATTCATCTATCATCAAATCACCAATAACAAGTATTTTTTTGTTTTTGAATTTATTTACTATTTTTTTAAAATGGCTTTTATTTAATTTCATTTTATCTTTTCTTTTAATAATTTTTTTTCAACTATATCGGATATGATATGCAAAAAAGTAATATGAGTTTCCTGTATTCTCATTGTATTATCTGATTTAACATCTATTAAAATATCACAAAGCCCTTTCATTTTTCCACCACCATCTCCAGTAAAACCTATTATTTTTATTTTTCTTTTTCTTGCTTCTTTTATCCCTTCTATAACATTTTTTGAATTCCCGGATGTTGACAAAGCAATTAAAATATCGCCTTTTTCACCGAGCGCTTCTATCTGCCTTTTAAAAACATTTTCATATCCATAATCATTTCCACAGGAAGTAAGAACAGATGTATCTGTTGTAAGGGCAATTGCCGGATAAGCTTTTCTTTCTTTTTTTAATCGCACAACAAATTCCGCAGCAATATGTTGTGCATCTGCCGCAGACCCACCGTTACCAATTAAAAGTATTTTTTTTCCTTTTAAAAGTGTGTTAAAAATCTCATCTGCAATTTTGAAAAGATTACTCTTATGAGCATCAAAACTTTCTTTTTTTATTCTACAACTTTCATCTATTGATTCCCTGAAATAATCAGACATTACAACTCCTTTAATTTTATGGATTTTAAATCTAAATAATTATAATTCAATATTTTTTTCTTATCAAGATAAATTTATGTTATAAGGTTATAAGTAAATTTATTTCTATTTATTAAATCATAAATCCCTTTTTTTCACCTAACATCCTGCAATTACAATTCGCAAATAGCAATTTTTTTCTATCTTATCTTACAACTGTCGCACTCTGTAATACCGCATCAATCGTCCCTATGACTATCTGACTTTTTACCAAAACCGGCATTAAATTTTCATCATTTGTAAGCCATATCCAGACATCTCCTTTTTGTCTGAATATTCCTTCATATTTTAAAAATGGCTGAATAACTACACAATCAAATTCACCTGCATCAACAGTTACTTTTTCATATCTTAATTTTTTTACAAGTATCTGATATACCTTGCATTCATCAGATGCCACATTAATATAAAATTCATCTTCTCCTTTATACATAGCCCGAAAATAATAAAATTCAGATAATACATCCTGAACAAAAGCGGGAATATCGCAGCGTTTACCATCACTTTTTTGTGCATAACCTTCTTTATGAAAAAATTCCATATAACTGTCGTGCCTATAACTACCTTCTTCTAAGTGTTTGCTATATTTCCAGGAAAAAAGTCCTTTTATATCCATATATGAAGTAATTATGTCTCTTACCCTGTAAAATGTTTCAAAAAAAGGCGATGTCCTTGCTGTTGCTTCAAGGTGGTATGCTTTTCTTCCATTTATTTCTACAATATCTTTCACTTCTAAAATGCCAAAACCAGCTGTTATATTAAAATATTTAACTGCAAAAACCAATTTTTCTCCAACTCCAAATGCTTTATTTTTATACATAGGATATGTAAATTCTTTTTTTACCTTTAAATCCACACTTTTTTTTATTATAAGTTTTGCATTTTCTTTTAAAAGATATGGCTCTTTTAAATTATTATCATCAGCTATTTTTTTCCAGAATTTCACACTCCCGTAATATTCTTTTGCAATTTTCGTCAGGGTATCACCCTTTTTTACTTTATATGACATATCAGATATTTTTACCTGCTCTTTTTTCTCAAGCGATTCTTTTTCTTTATCTATCTGTTCTTTTAAAATTTCTTCTTCTTTTTTTGTTTCTACAACAGATACATTTTTAGGCACAGTGGAGCAGGAAATAAAAATAATTAAAACAAGAAAACAAAAATATTTTTTCATTTATTGCACCTTTTATTTTTCTAGAAGTATCTTTAATCTTTCTATAATCAAATCAACCGGTATGTCATCCATCTTTTTATTTTTTTCCTGTTGCAAAATAATTGCTTTATTGCCTATGGGGGCCCAGCGCGAAGGGATAGCGCCTTTTACAGGAAAAAATGATAATGTCTTTTTATCAAGGGCTGCGGCAATATGCATAGGTCCAGTACTTCCACTTATAAATACTTCACACTGCTCAATTAAAGCCGCGAGTTCCCTTATTGGCATTGGATTTTCCATTATGTGAATATCCGGTGTATGTTTTACCTTTTGCATAAATCTTTTTATTTTTTCCTCTTCAAAAATCCCATAACTTATCAGAATTTTTCTTCCTGCTTTTTTATTAATCTCTTTGCTTAATTCCGCATATTTTTCAGGAGATAAATTATCAGCCGAGCCCCTACCACCTATAAATATCATTATAAATTTTTCTTTAAAACCTATTTTTACTATATATTCATCCGCTCTTATTCTTTCGGCTTCTGTAGGAAAATAAAATACCTTTTTTGCTTTCTTTTCACCTATTATGTCTTTTACTAAAAGTAAATTCAAATCTGCCTCATGCAAACCGGAATTTTTTCTGTGAATTTTTACTAGCGTATTAAAAAAAAGTGGTGAAAACCACCTGTATGCAGTTCCTATGCGTTGTTCTATACCGGCAAAAAAAATAATTGCTGCAACTTTAAACCTGGGATAAACAATTATAGCTGTATCAAAATTTTCTTTTTTAATTTTTTCATATAATTTTTTATCTTCCACTGTAAAAATCAAATCTATATCCGGATTATTATAAAGAACTTCTTTTGCATAATCGCTTACAAGGACAGCAATAAAAGAATCTTTTATACTTTTTTTTATTTCATTTATCAAAGGCGTAGTTAAAATCAAATCACCAATCCTGTCTGTTCTTGATATCAAAATCTTTTTCATTTTTTATATCTCTCAACTATTACACGGATTATATCTTTTGTTGAATGGCATTTCTTATCACCAACAATGACTGTTTTTATTCCATATTTTAATGACGTTTCTCTTTCCGGCACAGTATCTTTTGTATAATCAGTTCCTTTGGCGTGATAATCCGGCCTCAAAATTTCAAGTGTTTTTTCAACTGTTGTTTCATTAAAAACTGTAACATAATCAACATATTCAAATGACGCTAAAATCTCAGCCCTCTGTTTTTCATTTATAATCGGTCTTCCTTTGCCTTTTATCTTACGGGTCGATAAATCAGAATTTATACCAACTACAAGTATATCTCCTTTTTTTTTGGCACTTTTTAAAAACCTCAGATGCCCCACATGAATTAAATCAAAACATCCATTTGCAAAAACTATTTTTTTACCGCTTTTTTTTAATCTCTGTAAAATTCTTTTTAATTCTTCTCTATTTTTAATCTTTGACATTTTTAAGTGCCCTTTTTAATTCTTCCTGTGTTACTGTTGCAACACCACGTTTCATCACAACAATGCCACCGCCAATGTTTGCAAGGTAAGCTGCATCCTTTACTGATAAACCACAACTTAATGCAAGGGTTATTATCGATGCAACTGTATCGCCGGCCCCTGATACATCAACAATCTCATCGCTTCCAAAAGCAGGAATTTTATATATTCTGTTATTCTCGAAAACAACCATTCCTTTACTTCCACGCGTTATTATCATACCTTTTGATTTTAAAATTGTTTTTAACTTTTTTATGATAATCTCTATATCTTTTTCTTCATATCTTTCAATGCCAACAATGGGTCCTGCTTCTGTTTCATTTGGCGTTGCCGTTATTATATTTCTGAAGTATTTTAAAGAATATCTCGAATCAACAACTACTTTTTTTCCTTGCCTTGCTATATTATTAATAAAATTGATAACCCTTTTTGTTATTATGCCGCCGTCATAATCAGATACTAAAATTGCATCCACATTATCTTTTACACTTTCAATTATATTTATAAGTTTATCCTCTTCTTCTTTTGTAATTTTCATCTCATGATATTTATCAATGCGAACTATCTGCTGTTTTACAGTATGAACACTTCCTGCCATTATTCTTGTTTTAACCGGTAAAACATAATTATCATCACGAATAATAAAAGATATATCAATTCCTTTATCCTGTAAAATTTTTAAAATTATATTTGAATAACTATCATTTCCAATTATGGAAACCGGAAGCGGAGACGCTCCAAGAGCTTTTATATTCATAACCGGGTTTGCACCACCACCTGCTAAATACACAGTATTTGCATATTTTAAAATAAGGACCGGTGCTTCTCTCGATATTCTTTCTGTTTCACCGTATATATATTCATCAAGTATAAAATCACCAAGAACCAGTATTTTTTTCTCTTTAAACTTTTTAAATAAATTAAAATATTTATTTTTTTTCATTTTTTTCTCCTTTTATTATAATTTTTGCCGCACTTAAAAGATTTTTACATATATAATCAGGCTTTGTGTCTTTATCAATCATTTTTTTCTGCTCTCTACCATAACCTGTTAAGAGTAAAAAAGTTTTCATCCCTGTATTTTTTCCGAGTTTTATATCTGTGAGTTTATCACCTATCATAAAACTGTTTTTCAAATCAATATTAAATCTTTTCTTTGCTTTTAAAACCATCCCGGGCTTAGGTTTTCTACAAAAACAATTCCGGAAGTATTTTTTTATTTTCACATCTCTTATATGATGCGGGCAATAGTAAAAAGCATCTATTTTAATTTTATATTTTTTTAATTTTTTTTGAATTAATCTGTGGGTTTTTCTGACAAAGTCCTCTGTAAAATAACCACGCGCAACTCCTGATTGATTTGAAACAACTATTAGTTTGAATTTTTTCTGTTTTAATAATTTCAGCGCCTCTATATTACCGCAATAAAAATTTACTCTTTTTAAATCCTGTAAATAACCCACTTCTCTTATTAGAACTCCATCACGATCAAGAAAAGCAGCTCTATTTTTCTTCATTTTTATTCAATTTAAATTGCATATTATAGAGTTTTGTATAAAGACCATTGTTTTTAATCAATTCTGAATGTTTGCCCTGTTCAACTATTTTACCATCATCTATTACTATAATATTATCTGCATGCTGGACCGTTGATAATCTATGGGCAATAACAAAAGTTGTCCTGTTTTTCATAAGATTATTGATTGCTTCCTGCACTAAAATTTCAGATTCACTGTCAAGTGACGATGTTGCTTCATCAAGTATGAGGATTGGCGGGTTACGCAAAATAGCCCTTGCAATTGCAATGCGCTGGCGCTGACCACCTGATAATTTTACTCCCCTATCACCTATTATTGTATTATATCCTTCCTGCATTTCAATTATAAAATCATGCGCATTGGCAGCTTCTGCTGCTTTAATAATTTTTTCTTCATCATACTCTTTATGTCCATAAGCAATATTATTTTTTACTGTATCATTAAAAAGTATGGTCTCCTGAGTAACTATCCCTATTAATTTTCTTAAGCATTGTATTTTAATATCCTTTATATTTATTCCGTCAATTAAAATCTCACCGGAATCAACATCATAAAATCTTGCAAGTAAATCAGCAAGTGTTGTTTTGCCAGAACCAGATTGACCAACAACTGCAAAAATCTGTCCTTTTTTAATTATAAAATTTACACCTTTAATTACTTCTTTTTCTTTTATATAACCGAATCTTACATTTTTAAATTCTACTTCTTTATTAAACTCATTTACTTCCTTTACACCTTCTGTATCTGCAATGTCTGGGGTTATATCAAGTATTGAAAAAATTCTTTCTGCTGCAGATAATGCCTGCTGAATAACATTATTCATATCATTTAATTTTTTTATCTGCGGATATAAACTTGTCAGAGTTCCTAAGAATGCAAAAAAGGTTCCGGTTGTTAATTCTTCTTTTATCACAGCAGTTCCAGCATACCAGATAAGCGCAGAAATTCCTATTGCGCCGATTGTTTCCATAATTGGCGATGCCATAGAAGCAGCCCTTACACCCCGCATTGTGTAATCAAAAATTTTATGCAATTCTTCCTTAAATCTTTTCCTCTCATACTCTTCCATACCAAATGCCTTTACTATACGAATTCCGTTGAATGTTTCGTTTAATATGGAAGTTATATTGCCAAATTTCTCCTGATAACCACGCGCTGCTGCTTTCATTTTTTTCCCAAAAATAATAACCGGGTATACTGCAAGCGGAAAAACAATAATTGAAATTAAAGCAAGTTTCCAGTTAAGGTAAAAAGCAAGCCCTAAAAGCCCAATTATATTAAGACAGCTTCCTATTATATTCCCCATAACATTGGCAATTGCCCCCTGCACCATACTCACATCATTTGTTATCCTGGCAATTAAAACTCCTATTTTCTGGTTATTAAAAAAACTCATTGAGAGATTGGTTATATGTGTATATAAAGCGTAACGCATTTCAAGAATTATTTTATTTCCTACATAATCAATCAGATAATGCTGGCAATAAATGGTAATTCCTTTTAAAGCATATATTATTATTATTGCAAAAGGAAGAATGGACAAAAAATATTTTGCCTGTTCTTTATCAGGATTTGCAAGAATTTTATCAACAACCGGTTTTATTATCCATAAAGAAAGTGCAGTTAAAAGCGCGGTAAAAACCATACATAAAAGCCCGAGTAACATTCTCTTTATATGTGGTTTCACATAATTCAAAAGACGTAAATAGGTTTTCACATTATTACCTTCTTTTTTATAAAAGATATTTATACGGTAAAAAATATTTTAAATCATTTTATTAAATAAAGCAATTTGATTTTAAATGAGGGTTTGGATATAATTTTGTGCGCAATTTTTCCATATCAATAAATGACAAAAAGAAAAATTTTATAAATTTAGGCAGCTGTAATTTATAATGTAAATAATTATTTATTATATCATTTATGTTTGCGCTGGTTTTTTATAATCTATGGCTTTTATATTTTTTCTTTTCCACACCAATAAAAAGTGCGCCTACATTTTTTATTTTTTCAACTGGCATCCGACAATGTTTTTCTTTCAATCAGCAACCAGCAATCACCAACCTGCAATACTTCATTTAATCATATCTTTTATTGCATCCTGCCTTCCTATTTTTTCAAAATAATCTTTCATTTTTTTCTTTAATTTTTCTTCCTGTGATGAAAAAACATCTTGCAACGAAGAACCAACCATCCTTGCAATACCTGATACCGCACCCCTGCTTAATTCAAGATATTTCTCATATTCCATTTTTAATTCTTTATCATCTATTTTATACAAAGTATCTTTTACAATTTTTGTAAGAACACCTTCTTCACTGAATAAAACTCTTAAAAGCCCTGTGTTAATTTCTTTTTTTATTTTTAACTTTGGACTTAAATTTGCCTGCAATTCAATGAGTTTTTCAACTGTATTTTTTCTTATCCCTTCGCTTTTATTTTTTATCTCTAAAATTAACTGCGAGATTGCAATTTCCGGTTCTATCATAGAAAGCGTATCAAAAATAAAATTAAATCTTTCCGGCTCATCACCAAATTTTTGTAATGTTTTTATTATTTCAGGCACTAAAATTTCTGATTTTTTTGCCATTTTTCTAACAACTGAAAGCACAAGCATTCTTACTTCCCATTTGTCATCTTTTAAAAAATCTGCAAGTTTAAAAACTATTTTTTCTGCTTCCGGCTCTATAGAATTCAAAAGTTTTATAATATCAAAATATGATTTAATATCTGCATTTTGCTTTACCACTTCTAATAGCGGAATAATTATATATGAGCCGGCTTTTAACTCTATTAAAGCAGTTATTATTCTTTTTTGAGTATCAGCATCTTTTTCATTTTTTAAAATATCAACTATTTCAAGAAGGACTTTTTCTTTGCCCTTTACGTCAAGTGCCATAAATTCCTTTATCGCATTTTCGCGGATAGTTGAATTTGGTGAAAAAAGTCGTTTTGAAAGTGGTAGCATCTCTTCTGAAAGGGTATATAACGTAGCACAATTTATATTTAATAAAATAATAAAAATATATATAATTGATAATTTTTTCATCTGTATCTCCTTTTAATAAATAACTTCCCCGAAATATTCTATTGCTTTTTTCAATGCATTGCAATCAAAATTTTCCAGTTTAATTCCTTTTTTAATAGCCCTATATGCTGAAATGATACTTTTCATTCCAGCAAAAGGACCATCGGGATGATCAAAAATTCCGCTTCCACATAAAAACAAAAAATCACTATTTTTTATTTTTCGCAAATTCACAGGCAATTTACCGGCCCACTCACCACCTGATGATACCGGTAAAGCTTTTTTTATATGCCAAAGTTTTTCTGTGCAGGCAGAAAAATTTTTGAGAACCTCTTCATCTTTTTCGTAAAGCGAACTTTCAATGCCGCCACACTGTATCATATCACCACCGCATATTCTTACAAGTTTTGTAAATAAATTTGATGTAAGGCCAATATATTCACTCCTTAAAATAGCCACGGAAAAATCACGATGACAGTGTATAGGTAATTCAGTATATTCTGCAAGTTTTTTAAGAAGCGGAAAACCACCCGCAAGCACATTATACATAATTGCTTTTCCACCATATTTTTTTACTGTATCATGAAGTAAAAAAATCTTATCCGGATAATCAGTTATATTAAATGCATACATTGTGATTTTTCCTGTTTTCTCATATGCCTTTTTTAATCCTGAACTAACGGCTTTTGCTCTTTGTTTGATTGTATTATAAGAAACATCCCCTAAAAGCTCATCATCTTTTATAAAATCAGCACCAGCTAAAGCCACATTAAAAGCAAGTTCAGCAATTTCCTTTGCAGTGAGTCCAACACAGGGCTTTATAATAGCGCCAAAAAGTGGTCGTCTTTTGGCATTTATTATATCTCTTGTCCCTTCAAGGCCAAATTTAGGGCCCTTAAAAAATTTAATAAAATCCAGTGTGAATTTAATATCCAAAACTTTTAATGCGGTTAATTCTTTTAAATCGAATATCTCACCTGCAACAGTAGTTAGAAACTGAGCAATATTACCCCCAAAATTACGAACCGGAAAAGATAAAATTACACTTGCACAATTTACCCTTTTACCGTTTTTAACCCGGGTTGGTAATTCATATTTATTTTTATATCCTGTTAATTTAATTTTTTTAATAATTGCACTGTATTTTTCTAATTTCTTTCGGACTTTTTTATTAATATTTTTCTGAATGCCAATCGATTGTATTCCTGCCATTTTTTCTGCTATTTCTTCTGGATGCTTTATTGTTTCAATATAATATTCAACATCAATATAACTCATTTTATATAAACCCCCTCAGAAATTATATTTATATTCAAACCATTTGCTTCTCCGGATTTGTAAATTATTTCTTTTGCACCTTTTATTCTTTCTTTTTCTTTTAAAAGGTCAGATAAAAAAACACTTTGATTATTTATAATCACGTTGCCATTTTTTGCATGTATGAAAAAATCTGCAGGTCCTTTTATTTTAATATTTTTATTAAAAAATATTATAATATTTCCCTTTCGCGCCTTCAAATAAATGTCTTTTAATTCAGAATTATTAATCGGAGAAAAAATTATATCTCCTTTTCCTGTATAAAAAACACAATTTTCAAGATTACCTTCTGCCTCATATGTAATTGAACCTTTCTTGACATTTGCTGTTATTTGATGATAAATAGCAGGAATTTCAAAATTTATTATAGAATTCAATTCAGAAAATAATCCTTTTTTTATTATTTTAAAAATGATATTGCTTTTATCTCCTTCATTTTTTAAATCTATGCTTTCTTCGTATTTTCTTTTTGGCGCTGCAAATCCGCTCGCATTTATTAAAAGTTTAATTTTGTCATTGTTTTTTTTAAATTTTATATCGCCCTCATCAATATTTATTGAAAAGAGTAAATTATTTTTATATTCACTGAATTCATATTTTTTTTCCCTGTAAAAAGGTGTAGCAAGCAAAAAAATAAAAATAAGTACTATGACCAAAACAAACATAACAGTAAATTCTATAATTCTATTTTTTGTAAATACTGTCTTTGTAAAATATTCTTCAATATAACCAGAAACCAGTAAAGATACCTCCGCAGAAACAAATGTAAAAATTCCTGCCCAAATAACATCAGATAAAAAATGCGCACCCTGTGCCATTCTTGAAATGCCAATTGCAAATCCGAATAATAATGAAAACAATAATGTGATGTATGCCTGTAGTTTTCTTTTATTTCTTAAAACAACAAAAAAAGAATAAAAAATAAAACCCATTGAACAATGACCGCAGGGAAAAGAATGTCCTTTACCCGGTACGCCCAATTCAAAAACTTTTCTGTATTTCCAATCCCCTTTGAATTCCGATATTTCCCTGGGCCTTGGTCTTCCTGAAAAATTTTTACCAATAACATTGACAAGTAATCCCGGTCCTAAAATCAAAGCGAGTAAAAATATTATTGCTGGTTTTCTGAATTTTAGTAAAAATCCATAAAAATTTCCAATACTCAAAATTATAACAGAAATTATTCCGACAAAAAGAGCCGGATAGATTGCGTAATTATAAAAAAATAAAACAAAGAAATTATCTTTATATTTCCAGTCATTTGAATTATCATAAAAAATCTTCTGTATATCAATATCTATATTTGAAAACCAAAAAGGTATTATAAAAACAGCAACAAATAAAATTATTAAAAAAATTTTTTTCATAAAATTATCAATACAGAACTATATCAAGTGGCTTTTTTAATTTATGATAAACACTTTCTACTTCGAGGTTTTCTGTTATTTTTATTTCTATATTCTCAGAAAGTGCAATTATTGCGTGCCATATTCCTTTATTCAGGCAAACCGGTTTATCAAGTAAAAACGCTTCTATCTTTTCAGGTTTTTTCCTTTCTGCCACAATAATAACTGAAATCCCTTTTACCGGCTCGAATGTTTCAAAAGAAAAAGGATGGGCCTCAAGAATTTTTGCTTTTTGCGGTTTTAATAATAAATATCCTATTCGCCAGCCAATCTTTTCTTCTTCCCTGCATATCACATCAAAAATTTTCTTTTTATTTTTAAACTCGATTATGATTCCATATTTTTTAAAACTTTCCGTACTTAAATTCTGAATTTTAATCATTTTCATCTCTTTTTTGTTTTTTCCGGCCGTAAAATAACCAAACAGTAATTTTCAGTATCAATATACCTGTCAATTATATCCTCTATATCCTCTTTTTCCACTTTCATTATTTCATCTAAAAATTCATCAACTTTTTTATAACCTAATCCTACAATTTCATAAAACCCATAAGAATCTGCCTGGGCTGCATAGTCCTGCATCCCAACTTTGAACATACCCGAGATAAAATTCTTTGCGGATTTTATTTCTTCTTCTGTAACGCCATTTTTTTTCAAATCCTTTAAAATTTTTAATATTTCATCAATTACCTCTTTTCCTTTTGAAGGGTCCGTGGAAGTATATATTTTAAAAGAACCATTTTCAATGTTTCTATCAAAGGTTGAAAAAATTGTATAACAAAGATTTTTTTTGTCCCTTATCTCTGAAAATAATCGAGAATCCATACCACCGCTTAAAATGTTATCTAACACTCTAAATGCAAAATAATCCCGTGATGACATTTTTGGACCCAAAAAACCAAGCAAAATATGTGTCTGATTTTTATCAAGTATTTCTTCCCTTATTTTTTTTCTTTTTGTGATTTTAACAGGTAAATTTATTTCTGGCAGTTTGCCGAATTTTAGTTCATTAAAATTTTTTTCAATCACACTTTCAACTTTTTCAAAATCAATATTTCCAACTACTGAAATTATCAAATTATTTGCTTTTACATATTTTGAATGCCATTCTTTTATTTTTTGGGAAGGAATCCTATTAACCGAATCAACATCGCCTGGTATATAAAAACCATAGGGGTGCCATTCAAAAAATTCCTCATTATAAATTTTGTTTATATATGCCTCGGGATTATCTTTTATTCTTTCTATACTGTTAATGATGTTTTGTTTTTCTTTTTTTATTTCTGCAAGTTCAAAAGCCGGATTTATAATTATATCAGCAAGAAGTTCTATAGCCGGTTCAAAATTACTGTTTAAAATTTCCACTCCCCAGCCAAAACAGTCCTTTCTTATATTTTTTTCAATTGACATACCGAGTGCATCAATTGCTTTTGCAAGTTCTAAAGCATTTTTCTTTTTTGTTCCTTTCATCATCACATCAAGCATTAAATTCGTAATTCCCCTATAGTATCCCTGATTCTCTCCACCTTCGTAAATTACACCGCCCTTAAAAATAATATCAATGGCAACTATATCTGTGTTATTTAATTTTTTGTGTATTAAAAAAATACCGTTATTTAAGCTTTTCGAATTAACAATATTTACAGGACTTTCTTTTGATTCATCCTTTATCTGAATTAAATCTTTTATGCTTTCTGTATCTTTGAATTTTTCAAAATATTTTTTTTCTTTTTCAGGATAATAAAGCACAATACCTGCATTATTGAGTCCAAAATATTTTTTTGCAACTACTTCTATATCATCCACAGTTACTCTTTTCAACCTATCATAATATTCATAATAAAAATTAAAATCTTTCAGAATTTCATAATAACCGAGATTTAAAGCAATATTTTCAACTTTCATATTTTCTTTTGCTTCTTCTGTTATTATTTCAACTTTTACTTTATCTAGTTCTTCCTGTTTTATACCGAAATTTTTTATTTTTTCAAGTTCCGAAAAAATCTCTTGTAATGTTTCTTCGTATTTTTTTTCTCTGAAAAGAGATGTTATTACAAAAATACCGCCGTATTTTCCTACAAAAATATCTGTATCAATACTGTCAACAAGTTGTTTTTTTTCTTTTATTTCCTGGATAAGAATAGAACTTTCAGAACCTGCTAAAATCCGCGCCAGTATCTCAAGCGCCGGAATTTCCTCTGATAAGGCATCCGGGATATTAAATGAGAGCGCAAGATACCGACCATCTATTTTGCCACTGTATGCTTTATATTTTAAACCGGAATTAATTTTATTTTCTTCCTTTGAAATTTTTTCTGTGTCTTTTTTAGGCAATTTCCCATAGGTTTCTCTTATTAAAGCTGCTGCTTTTTTTGCATCAACATCTCCAGCAATAACAATCACTAAATTATCAGGAGAATAAAATTTTTTATAATAATTTATCAATTTTTCTTTTTTTATTTTTTTCAATATTTCAGGATAACCTATTATCGGGTCCTTGTAATAACTTTTAAAAACAAGATTTATAAGTTTCTGCCATAAAAATGTATATGGTCTGTCAAGCCCCATATAAAGTTCATTTAAAATGACTTCTCTTTCTTTTTCTAACTCTTTTTCATCAAATACAGAATTTGTAATTACATCATATTCAATCTCGAGCCCTTTCTCAAAGTGTTCAGAAGGTAATACTATAATATAATTGGTAGCATCATAAGAAGTAAAAGCATTATTATAACCACCCAATGCTTTTATTTCCTTATCTATTTCTCCAACACCTCTTTTTTCTGTTCCTTTAAACATCATATGCTCAATGAAATGCGATATCCCTTTTTCTTCATCCCCTTCATACGCCGCACCTGTTTTTACCCAGAAATTTAAAGCGCAAACCGGGGCAAGATGATTCTCATAAATCAAAACCGTCAATCCATTATCAAATTTTTCTTTATATACATTATCATAAGCCATAAGTATACCTTCCATAGATAAAATTAAAAACAAAAAAATTTTAAGAATTTTCATAAATTACCTTTTTATCTTATTTCTGTTAATATAAATCTTGATTTTTCTTTTGTTTTTATCACAACTCTTAAAAGATTTATTGGCAGAAAAACAACATCGCCTGCTTTTAATTTATAAATTTTGTTTTTATAAAATAATTTTAAGTTACCGTAAAGAACAGTTAATAATGATGGTTTTTTAATATTATAACACTTTTCGTAATTTTTTTCTATTGTTGTTTCATAAATACTAAAATATCGGCATTTTATAAGGTGATTTATTTTATAATTTTTATTACTTGTATATCTTTGTTTTTTTATTTTTCCTGCTGATTTATTAAATTTTATAACCGCTCTTGCCTTATCAAGATGCAATTGCCTTGGCTTTTTTTGTATTAATCTATCCCAGTCATAAACCCGGTATGTCACATCAGAATTCTGTTGTATCTCCAGAACCACATTACCTTTAAGTAACGTATGTAATGTACCAGAAGGAATGAAAAAACAATCATATTTTTTTGTTTTATATTTTTTTAAAAACTTAAGTATCTGTTTGCCTGAAAATATTTTTCCTTTTATTTTCTGTTTTGTTCCAAGAAAAATTCCTGCATTTCTAGATGAATTTATAATATACCAGACCTCTGATTTACCTAAAGAATTCTCATTCTTTAAAGCATATTTATCATCGGGATGAACCTGAACTGATAAATTTTCTTTTGCTTCTATAAATTTTAAAAGAACCGGGAAATTTTTTTTGTATTTTTTAGCAATCTTTTGTCCAACCATATTTTTTCTAAATTTTTTATAAATTTCTGATAATTTTTTACCCTTATAAATACCATTTTTTATTATTGAACTTTCATTTTTTTGATCAGCAAAAAACCAAACTTCTCCTATATTTTTTTTGCTTTTTATTGTTAAAAATTTTTTCAGAAAGTTACCACCCCAGATTTTTTCTTTTATAATCGGCTTTACAAACATTGGATATGATATAAACATATCTTTCTCCTGTTCAATAATTCTTTATTATTCTTGTTTCTGGATAATAATGCAATAAAATCTCTTTATAATCTTTTCCTTTATCAGCCATAGCTTTAACTCCACGTTGGCACATTCCTACCCCGTGTCCCCAACCAGCACCATAAATAAATATTTCATCTATAAATCCATTTTCATCTTTTGAATATTCCCATTTAATAATATTACTTCTTATTTTTCCAAGAACATTTCTTAAAGGATCAAATTTAAAATTTTTTACACCTTTTTCGCCTATAACACGCATTTCTGTTAAAGCACCGTATTTTGCGCGTTTTATGGGTTCTATATCTTTTATTTTGCCTACCTTTTCTTTCTTATTGATATACATTGTTAAACTCTCAGAATTAAAATATCTTATCCATCTGAAACTTATTTCATTATCACCGGTTGCTTTGCAATAAGCATCCGGCAAACTCCTTACCCACTGTTCAAAATAAAAAGGGGAAAGTGGAAATTGCCAGTTATTTTTTTCACCGTCATATACTCCTTTTAAACTTTGAATTCTTTTAAATCCCCAAACATCTGCTACATCTTGTGTATGACCGCCACAACAATGTGAATAAAATGTATCTATAAATTCTTCATTTTTATCTATAAGAACTTCTCCTATTGTTTCATCAACAGCTTCATTGGTTTTTTTATTTTCACCTGATATGCCCTTATAAACCGCACAGTGCTGAGTTGCGCATAAATCAAACCCTTCTTTTCTATGCTGGTCAAGATGTTTTAATGTATATGTCCTCGCCGCAACCGCCTGGGCCTTTAATGCTTCCTTATGCCATTGCGTTGGTATTTCAGAAGGCACAACCCCATATAAATATTCTTCTATATTTATCAAATTTATAAGGTTTATTTTTTTATTTACCACAAGTATCATAAAATCTCCGCGGTAAGTTGTATCTTTTTTTTCTGACCAGTAAAACCCTTCACCGTGACGGATATTATAGATACTTGTTGTGGAATCTTTATTCTGCCTCATAATAAAAATCCTGTCCTTAAAATAAATTTTTTCTCCATTAAAACTTAAAAAAGCCCGGGTATTATCAAAATCAATATTGTATTCCCTTAATTTTTCGCCCTTGAACATAAATTTGCCTTTTTCATCGCGAATTTCAAAATCGCCACCACATTTGAATGAAATTGAATCCACTTCTTTAAGCAATCCAACTTTAATTATGGGTATCTCTGCTGATGCCATTGTTTTTTTATCTGGTGGTATATATATTTCTCTTTTTTGTTTTATTTCTTTATCATATTCTTCTTTCTTTATTTTTAGTTCTTCTATATTTGCCACATAATAACTTATTCTTTCATTCGCTTCTTCGTCTTTCGGGTCAATATTATTCATAATAACCCAGTATTTATAGGAATTTAAAAAATCTTTTATTTTTTCATAAAGCCGTGCAATTTTTTTGTTCAATTCTGTATATGTTTTGTCAGCGGCAATTGCCTTTTTGTAATAACTTATTGCTTCTTCGATGTTTTCTTTTTCTATATAGAGTTCTGCAATTTTAATATAAATAATAACTTTTCTTGTATCAAGTTTTAATGCTTCATTGAATTTTTCAAGGGCTTCTTCAAACTTTTTCTCTTTTAATAAAATACAACCCCACCAAAAATAAACTTCCCAGTTAATTATATTCGAATTCAAAAAAAAATTAATTTCTTTTTCCGCCTCTTCATATTTTTTTAAAAAATAAAAAATTTTTGCGAGTTCAAAATGCGCCCTTGCTTCATTATTGTTTATTTCTAGTATTTTTTTATAAATTTCTACTGCTTTTTCATTTTCCCCGAATTCTTTATAAATTGATGCTAAATTAAAGTAATCAGTAATATCTTCGCTAAAATAATTTTTATAAATTTTTTCGGGATTTGTTAATTTATTTGAATAATAAAAATCAATTAACGACATAAAATTATCCGCATAGCTCATATTTGAAATTAAAATGAAAATAAAAAGAAAATCTTTGAGAAATTTCATAATGTAAATTTTTCCCCTAAATATATTTCCCTTGCCTTTTTATCATTTATGAGTTTTTTAGCAGAACCTGATAAAAGAATCTTTCCCTGATATAGTATATACGCCCTGTCTGTTATTGATAAAGTTTCCCTAACATTATGGTCTGTAATTAATATGCCTATTCCTTTTTTCTTTAAATCTTTTATTATATTTTGAATATCAAAAACAGCAATAGGATCAATACCAACAAATGGTTCATCAAGTAAAATAAAACTCGGAGATAAAACAAGTGAGCGCGCAATTTCAACTCTTCTACGTTCACCGCCAGATAAGGTATATGCTTTCTGTTTTATAAGGTGAGAAATTTTTAATTCTTCAAGTAAAAATTCCTTTTTTTTCTTTTTTTCTTCTTCCCGTATGTTCATAAATTCAAATATGGCATCAAGATTTTCTTCAACAGTTAACTTTCTGAATATAGACGGTTCCTGTGATAAATAACTCAACCCCGAAAGTGCCCTTTTATACATAGGAAAATTTGTTATATTTATTAAATCTTTATCGTCTTTTATAAAAATTTCTCCTGCATCAGGCTGTATTATCCCTAAAATAATATAAAAAGTAGTGGTCTTACCCGCACCATTGGGTCCTAAAAGTCCAACTATTTCACCTTGTTTTACTTCAATATTTACATCGTTAACCACTTTTTTTCCATTATAAACTTTTACTAGATGTTCTGTTATTAATTCTTTCATTTGCTCTCCTTATCACATTATTTACTGCTTATTATCCAATTTTTTTTGACTTTTTTCAATTTCTTTTGATGTTTTTTCGAATTCATTATAAAAAAGCTTGGACCATATATTACCCTTTAATTTTATTGTTTTTTTGTCGGTATTAAATATAATTACTTCAGATAAAAAAAACGATGACTGTTTTTTCACAACTGGCTTTCCTTCCATAAAAAGTTCCTTGCTTTTATCATCATAGGAAATTTTATCAGCAAAAGCAATTAAATTCTTCATTTTTACTTTTATTCTTTTCTTTTTTTTACTCGCCAGTAATTTTTCATTTTCTATATCAAATTCTACTTCATCTGCAAACATTGTAAGCGTATTACCATCTTCCAATATTTTATCAACTTTAATATCGCCATTTGCAATAACCTTATTAAAGTTATCAACATATCTTATTTTTTTTGATGTTAATTTAACATTGCCCTTTTTATAATTGACTATTATATTGCCTTCTGCATACGCTTCTTTTTTGTAATCATTGCTTTCTAAAGTATCCGCGTAAAGAACAACATCCTCGGCAATTACTTTCACATTTTTTTCAAATACCGCCTTTGAGGTTTCTCTTTCAAAATTCATTGAATCAGATTTTATAATAACCTCTTTTATTTTGACTTTCTTTTTTTTATCTTTTTTTGCATCAGTAGATTTTTTTATATCTTCTTTTTTTATTTCAGAAAATAGTGGAGTATAATTTTCTACTCCCTGCTTTACTTTGGCTTTATTTATCTCTTCCGTTAGATTTTTATTATATAAAACTTCATATTTGGTATCCTGAATATGATGGCAGGAAATAAAAAATAGTAATATAATAAACAATCTAATTTTCATTTTCTAAATTCCTTGCCCTTAATTCAACTTTATTTTTTAACTTTATGTTTTTAAGTCCCGAGTCGGATTCAAACCCAATTCCTTTTATACGGTTTTTATCTTTAATTATTTCAACTTCTGCATCTGAAAAAATTTTCTTTTCTTTATCATCCCAGAATAATTTATTTGTTTTTAAAATAATACCGTTAGAAGCTTTTAAAACAACATTGTCATTCATCTGTATAGCATTTGTTTCAGTATTTATTTCTGCTCTATCACCATAAAGAACCGATATTTTTCCGTCTTCTTCAAAAAATTTCACCGTAACAAACTGGGCTTTTGCTTTTTTCTTCATCTCAAAAATTTGCGCTGCTTTTGATATAATTTCCATCTTAATTTTACCATCTTCTGTTGATTTTAATTTAAAATCCTCAATAATAAAATTCGGAATATCCTCAATATTTTCACCAACAGGTAATTTTGGTTTTATTTTTTTTTCTTTCTGACAAGCACTCAAAAAACAAAGAACCAAAGAAAGAAATATTATAAAAATTTTTTTCATTCATAACTCCTGAATTTTTTAAAATCTTTTAATTATATTGCAATCCTTAACCAGCAATCAACAATCAACAACCAGCAATCAGCAATCAACAATCCGCAATCAGCAACCAGCAATGTTTCTGCTTTTCTATAATTTTATCCTCGATGCTCTTCCACAGATTTCCACCTATTATGAATCCAGGCCCATTGATATGGATATTTTAAAATTATGGCACTTATTTCATTATTATATTTTTCTGCTAATTTTTCAACTGCTGTATTTATTATATTGTCAAAGGGTTTATTAATTATTATCTTGTAATAACCATCTTCCATTCTTAATGAAAAAAGTGTAAGCAAATAACAATTAAATTTTTGCGCAAGTAAAACCGGAGCAACCGGTGTTTTTGCTGGTTTACCTAGAAAATTTATAATCTTACTTTCAACTTTTGTATCCTGGTCAACAAGCACGCCTAAAAACATACCATTTTTCAATTCTTTTATCATATCCTTTGATATCTTATCCCTATCAAAAACTTTAACACCACCTTTCTGCCTTGTTCTATTAACTATATTATTTAATCTTTCGTCAAATAAACTTTTTCCAATTACTCCTATATTATATCCTTTATACGCAAAATACTGCGGTATTATTTCCCAGTTCGAAAAATGTCCTGTAACTGCAATAATACCTTTTTTTTCTGAAAATGCTTTTTCAAAATATTCAATACCTTCAACTTTTTTTACAAGCCCGGCAATTTTTTCCGGTTTCCATAAAGTGAATTTTATGAATTCAACCAATCCTATACCATAATTTTTGAAATTTTCCTTTGCAAATTTTTCTTTTTCTTTTAGGGATAATTGCCCTTTATAAACAATATCAAGATTTTTATAAATTATGCCTTTTTCTTTTTTAAAAAAATAAAAACAAATATATCCTAAAAATTTTCCTATTGTTGTTCCTATCCGCCAGGGTATAAATAAGAAAAAAAATCTTAAAAACTGGATAAAAATTATTAAAAAAAAATTTCTTACACTTTTAAATATTTTTATTTTCACGATTTATATACCAGGAAATGCTTTTTTGCCATAAGCCCTTTGCCTTTAATAAAATGTCAATGAATTCCCTCACACAACCTTCTCCGCCTTTTTTTTTGCAAACATAATCAGCTATCTGTTTAATCTCATCACACGCATCTTTAGGCGCAACGGAAAATCCACACTTTTTCATAACAGGTATATCAATAAGATCATCACCTATAAAACAAATCTCTTCATCTTTTATTGCAAATTTATTTTTTATTTCTTCATACGCATCTATTTTTTTCTTTAAATCCTGATATACTATATCAATCTTTAATTCTCTCGCTCTTAACTCTATCACTTTTGAATATCGACCGCTTAAAATTGCAAAATTTATTCCCATATTCTGCGCTATATAAATACCAACACCATCTTTTACATCAAAATTTTTATATTCGGTATCATTACTTCCCACTATTATTTTACCATCCGTTAATACCCCATCAACATCAAGAAATATGTATTTTATTTTTTTTAATTTATTTTTTAATAATACTTTCATCAAACAACACCGGATTTTAAGATATCATGTAGATGAAGTATGCCTTTTAATTTGTTTTTGTTATCAGGGATAAGCAATACGGTTATTGCATTTTTTTCCATTTTCGATAATGCCGCAACAGCAAGTTCATCTTCATTAATTGTTTTTGGATTAACCGTCATTATTTCACGCATCACCATATTATATGGATTTTCATTTTTTTCAAACAAACGCCGCAAATCACCATCTGTAAAAATCCCTGCTATACTACCTTTGTCATCAACAATTGCCGTGCAACCAAATCTTTTATTGGTCATAACAAGCATTGCTTCTTTTAATTTTGTATTCAAATTAACAAAAGGCACTTCATCCCCAGTATGCATTATATCTTTAACTTTTAAAATTAATTTTTTACCAAGTGAACCACCTGGATGTAACATTGCAAAATCTTCTTTTTTAAACCCTTTTAATTTTAAAAGTGCAACTGCTAAACCATCACCTATTGCGAGTTGAACAGCAGTAGACGCCGTTGGTGCAAGTCCCATAGGACAGGCCTCTTCTTTAACATAGGAATTTAAAATACAATTTGCTTTTTTTGCAAGCGTGGAATTCTTTTTTCCAGTTATTGCAATTATTGGAATATCCAAACGCTTTAAATATGGTAAAAGTTCTATTACCTCCTCGGTTTCTCCGCTCTGAGAAATTATTATTACAACATCGTTTTTCATAATTATACCCATATCACCGTGTGCAGCTTCAACAGGATGTAAAAATATAGAAGGTGTTCCAGTTGAAGAAAAAGTGGATGATATTTTTTGACCGATAAGCCCTGATTTTCCAAGGCCAGTTACAATGACTTTACCTTTACAATTTAAAATTATTTCTATTGCTTTTTCGAAATTATTATCAATTTTGCATTTTAATAAAGCGGTAGCTTCTTTTTTTAAAACCTTTTTTACTTCTTTTTTTATATCAACTTTTTTCATTTCTATACTTTCATTATATTGTTAACTTCCTCAATATACCATATACGCGCGCAATTATCACAGGTTAATATCCTTGCTTTCTTTTTTACTTCAATTACAGCCTGTGGTCTTATTGAAAATCTACAACCACTGCAAACACCATCACCATCTTTATTTACTTCAATTGATGCCATTGCCAATCTTTTTCCCTTGCGTATCCTTTCATACCTCTCCATCCAGCCCCTGTCAATTCCTTTTATTGCTTCATTTCTTCTTGCTGTTTCATTTGTTATTTTACTTTCTTCTTCTGCAATTTTTTTCTTTAATTCACTTATTTCATCTGTAAGTTGTTTTTCCTCACTTTTTAATAATTTTTCCTGTTCTGAAAGCCATTTTATATCCCGCTCTTCTTCTTCCATTATTTTTAAAATTTCATCTTCTAAATTTTGTATATCAGAGCGTATGGTTTTTATTTCAAGTTGCAATGCTTGATATGCCTCATTTGTCTTTATCATTGCTGTTTGAGAATCTTTTTGTTTTATTTCACTTTCTTTACTTTTTATTTCAAGTTCTATTTCCGCACGTTTCTTTTTAAAAGTATCCAAACGTGCTTTTTTTTCACTGAAAACTCTACGGTTCTCATTTATTTTATCTTCCAAATTTTTTATTTTTTCTTTAATATTACTTATTTCGTCCTCGCATTTCACTATTTGCGAGTCAATTTTATGTAAATCAAGTAATTTTTCTAAAATCTCTTTATCGGTCATTTCTTCCTCCTTCAAAATTTTCAGTCATAAATAAAAAAAGCCGCATCTCGCTTTTCGCGGTGCGGCTTTTATTTTTCATATTATTCAGCCCTCTATATTTATGGTGCCGAACTTTTTCATTCCGGCAAGACCACCTTTTATAAAATTCAATTTTGAAAAATAATGAATAGTGGCATATTTGAAAAACTTTCTTTTGGGTTTCATTTTAAAAACTGGCCAAAAAAATTTTAATTTAAAAAACCCGGTTAACAGTAAAAGCCCAAGTAAAAAAATCCAGTTATTTATTACTCCTGATAAACCATTTTTAATTAAAATAAAAGTCAAAGAAATTAAAAAAACAAGACCCAAAATATGAAAAAGCATAAAATCGCCAATATAAATAATTCCTTTTACAGGAAAAGGTATTGGTATTGAAATACCTTTAAAATATTGAATATAAAATTCAAGTACATTTTTTGCATGTTTTTGTATGAGTAAAGGATGACCAAACCCATATCCCCAGAGTTGCTTGTAAAACTGCTGCGGGGTTGCCCTATGCATATGATCTACAACAGCTGATGGCTGGAAATAAAGTTTAAAACCATTTTTTAATATCCTTAAATTAAAATCAACATCCTCGCCTGTTATTTCATGCCAGAATTCCTTACCTATTGATTCAACGGCTTTACGCGATGCTGCAAGATTTGCCGTTGCAAAAAATGGACAGGTCTGTGAACCATTAACTTCAGATGGTAAATCCTTTTTTATTTCAGGATAATAACCACCATTTTTCATACCACATCTATCTCCAATTGTTAAAAAACCTATCTGCTCACAATATGATTCAGTATCATTATCTGCATCGGTTCTCAATGTGTAAATTTCTCCGCCAACAAGTCCTATTTTTTCATCTTTGAAGAATGGCTCTATCATTTTATCAATCCAGTCCTGATGTGGTGCACAATCACCGTCAGTAAAAAGTATATAATCACCTTTTGCAACTTTTAAAGCTGCGTTTCTTGCGTGTCCGGGCGATTTTGAGTCAGGAACTTCTATTACTTTTATGAACTGGTATTTTTCTTTCCATTTATTTATTATTTCAACTGTTTTATCCTTTGACCCGCCATCAGCAAAAAGTATTTCCATTCTATCGCGTGGATAAGAAACATTTAAAAGATATTGTATTGTAGTTTCTATGGTTCTTTCTGCATTTCTTACTGGTAAAATAATACTTACAAATGGCTTTTCTGCCATAATCTTCCTCCTTTTTCTTTTAAATTTAGTTCTCAATTATATAAAAAATATTTATTTTTGCAAGTATAATTTTAAAAATTCTTTTAAATCATATAAACTTTTATTTTTTAATATTTAATTCTTATTTATATTTTGATATAATTTAAAAAATAATTATAAGGAGATTTTATGCAAACTTTTTTTATAATGCAGATTTTGCATTTATCATCTTTATTTATTTATGTTCATCTCATAATTTTTCTTATTACAAATTATCCTCTGGATAGCAAAAATAAATTAACAATTGTTTTGTTTTCTTTAACCGCTTTATGGTCCTTCTGTAAAATATTTCTGCATAACCCCGCAACTTCTTTTGAAATGGCTAATTTTTTTGATAAATTTATGTCAATTAACTGGATACTGGTGCCGCCTGTTTTTCTTTTATTTTCTCTTTCTTTAAGCGATAAACCACCAAGTATAAATAAATGGATTTTAAGAATAATAATTTTTTTGCCGGCAATTATCTTTATAATACTTAATTTTCTAGGTTATTTAACTGAACCGATTAAATATTTTGATTTATATTGGTTTAGTAATTTTAAAAAAAATACTATTGTTAATTTGTATTATTTTTATTTTATTCTTTATACAATAGGTAGCATACTGCATTTTTTTATTTTAAAAAATAAAACTAAAATTAAAAATAAAAAAAAACAATTAGATATTTTTATATCTGTTAGTATTTTTACCTTATTATTAATGGTGGGCGGAGAAGTTATTATTCCAAATCTTAATTTAGAACATCATCCAATACAGGATATAGGAAATATATATTTTCTCATTTTTGCTTTTGGAATCTTCTATGCGCTTTTAAAATATCAGTTTTTAGGTCTTTCTCCGATAAAAACATTTAACACAATAATTTCTAACTTATCTGAATTCTTATTTATACTTGATGAAGAATTTAATTTTTCTTTTATAAACAAATCGGCCCTTAATAATTTAAAATATTCTGCAGAAGAATTAATAAATAAGCCCTTTGTTATAATAGTAGAATCCGATTTTGATTTTAATAAAATATTAAAGGATTTAATTATAAAAAAAATTGTTAGCGGCTATGATTTATCATTAAAGACAAAAGATGGAAAAATAATACCGGTAAGTTTGTCTGCGAAAGCAATTGAAGAACAAGGTGAAATTATAAGGATTATATGCGTCGCAATGGATATAAGCGAAAGAATAAAATTAACCGAATATTTAAAAGAGCAACGAGAACTTGCCGAAAAATATTTGAATATTGCTCCTATTATATTTTTAATACTTAACCGAGAAGGAAAAATTATGTTTTTAAATGATGCAGGAATGAAAATCCTCGGTGTTTATTCTGAATCTGAATATTCAGGAAAAATCTGGTTTGAAGAATTTATTCCAGAAGATGAAAAAGATTTAACAAAAAGTTACTTTTTTAAATTCATAAATGAAAAAACCATTTTAAACGAATTAGAAAATTATGTAATTACAAAAAAAGGAGAAAAAAAATTAATACACTGGTCAAATACACTATTGACTGATAAAGAAAATAAAATATATGGCGTATTATCTGCTGGCATTGATATTACTGAAACAAAAGAAGCAGAAAAAGTTTTAGAAGAAAACTACGAAAAATTAAAAGAATTAAATAAGTTAAAAGATAATTTCATTTCCGTAATTTCTCATGAACTTAGAACTCCATTAACTGCGATAATCGGTTTCATTTCATTAATGCTTGGCGGAGCAACCGGAAAAATTAATAAAAACCAGCAGGAATCCCTGGAAATTATGAAAAATAATTCTGAACGTTTGCTTTCATTAATAAATGATTTACTTGATGTCTCAAAAATAGAAAGCGGCAAATTAAAAATTTCCCTTTCTGAAATCGACCTCGTATTTTTAATTAAATCAACAATCACTGAAATTAAATCACTACTGGATAAAAAACAAATAATCTGCAATTTTAATTCCGAAGTAGAAGAATTCTTAATAAACGCTGATAAACAGCGTTTAACCCAGGCAATTGTTAATATTTTAAATAATGCAATAAAATTTTCTCCGTCAAATTCAAAAATCATAATTGAACTGAAAAAGATTGATAAAAAATATGAGAATATTCCATCGGAAATAAAAGAAAAAATAAATTCAAATAATCATTTTGCTTTGATATCAATTACTGATTATGGAATCGGTATGACTGATACACAGATAAAAAATTTATTCCAGAAATTCTACCAGGCAGAAGATGCAAACATAAGAAAAACTCCAGGCACCGGTCTTGGACTTTATATCACAAAAAATTTAATTGAACTGCATAATGGATTTATCTGGGCAGAATCAAAAGGTATAAATACCGGTTCAACCTTTAACATATTATTACCTATTTGAAAAAGGAGAAAAGATGAAAAAATTGTCTCTGGTTTTTATTCTTTTTCTTTTTATTATGTCTTTACCCGGCGCAAATCTTATTAAAAACGGAAATTTTGAACAAGATGAAAATTCAGATGGCATCCCTGATAACTGGCTTCTTGATGATTTTAATAACATTAAACTTATTTCTGAAAATGAAAATAAATTTATTAAACTTTCAAACAGCAATCCTAAATACACGGGACTTTCACAGTATCTGCTAATTGAACAGGAAAAATTAAAATCAATTCTTGTAAAGGCAAAGGTAAAATTAAATAATGTTATTAAAGGAAAAGAGGACTGGGCTTATGCAAGAGTTTTAGTGCTTTTTTTTGATAAAAATGGAAATCAAATAGGCGGCTGGCCAGAACTCGGAAGATGGTCAGGAACTTTTAATTGGTCAGAAAAAATGAACATATTGAATGTTCCTGCTGAAACAAAAACAATAAAAGTTGAAATTCAATTATCAAATTGCATAGGTGAAATGTTGATTGATGATTTATCCATTGAAAAAGGGAGTTCATTTAATATACCTTCTGAGCCGGATAATTTAATAATAAATGGTGATATGGAATATGGCTCTACCCTGCCTCTTTACTGGGGCGGATGGGTTTCTGGTAAAACTTCTTTTATTAATCCGGGATATGATTCTTCCACAGCATTTATGATAGAAAATGAAAATCCAGGTTATTCTATGATAACACAACAAATCCCGGTTGATACATCAATAATTAAAAGCATTAGAATTTCCGGTTATTTAAAAATAGAAAATGTGGAGCAAGGCGTAAACCCCTGGGAAAAAGCAAGAATAAGCGTTGAATTTCACGATGAAAAAGGAAGAATCGGTGACTGGCCACCAACAGTCGGCGAATTAATAGGAACTGATGATGAGTGGATTTACCTTTCCCGAGATTATTCCCTGCCTAATGGCACTAAATCAATAATTGTTGGTGCTGGACTTTTAAACTGCAAAGGCAAAGTTTTTATTGATAAAATAAAAGTTACAGGTTTTGATGAAAAAGGAAGACCAGTTAAAGCAAATCTATTTAAAGAAGAAGATAAATCAAACTGGTTTGTATTTGAAGGAAAAAAAGATGATTATTCAAGTGACGCTATAATTGATTTTACAGAATCTCTTGATAAACCGGCTGGCAAACATGGATTTATAACAGTTAATAAAAACGGCGAACTTATTTTTGAAGACGGTGAAAGAGCAAAATTTTTCGGAACCAACCTAGTAGATGGTGATATATTCAGAAGTTATGAAGAAATTGATAAAATGGTAAAACGTCTTGCAAAACTTGGAGTTAACATAATAAGATTGCATCATATGGATGCTTATTGGGGCGAACCAAATATTTTTGACAAAACAAAAAATTCAACCCGTAATTTTTCAGAAGATTCATTAAATAAATTGGATTATTTAATTTATAAATTAAAAGAAGCAGGAATTTATGTGTTTCTTGACCTGCTTGTCCACCGCAAATTAAAAAAAGACGATGGTATTGAAAACTTTGAAAAAATCCCAGCTGGATTTAAAGAAGTAATTTTTATTGATGAAAAATTACAGGAATTAACAAAAGAATACATAAAAAATCTTTTAGAACACGAAAACGCCTATACAAAAGTAAAATATAAAGATGAGCCGGCGATTGTTTTTATGGAAATAATAAATGAAAGTTCAATTTTTTACTGGGATAGAAACTCAGATATTCCTTCATTTTACACTGAAAAATTAAATAAACTTTTTAATGATTACCTAAAAAATAAATATGGAACTATGGATAATTTAAAAAAAGAATGGGATAAATATGGCTATAATAATTTAAATTCCGGCGAAGATTTTAATAAAAACACAGTAAAAAGAGAAAATTTTAAATTAAACTGGGAAGATTTTAGATATTTTGCAGCTCCAAACTGTCCAGGAAGAGCAGCTGATACAAAATTATTTTATTATGAAACTGAAAAAAGAATGTATGATGATTTTTATAATTTTATAAAATCTCTTGGAGTAAAAGCTCTTGTAACTGGCAGTAATCACTGGGAATTATGGGATGCAGATATTTATGCAAACAGCAAATACGATTTTATAGACCGGCATTCTTACTGGGATCATCCATCCGGTGGCTGGACCTTACAGGAAAATATATCATTTAAAAATCTGCCTTTACTAAAATCAAAATATAATTGTATTTCAGAACTCGCTCATACAAGGGTATTTAAAAAACCTTTCACAGTGAGTGAATGGAACTTTTTAATGCCAAATGAATATAGAGCAGGTGCCCCTGTTATTATGGCTGCCTATGGAAAATTCCAGGGCTGGGATGCACTTTTACAGTTTAATTTCACAAATTACGAATGGAAAAAAGAATTGACTGCTTTCTGTGATTTTTCATCATCACCGGATATCCTTTCATTCTGGTTCCCGGCTATTATGATTTTTAGATATAACTATTTAAGTGAAAGTAAAGAACAATTCATTGAATATATATCAAAAGATGATATATTTTATAACACAGAAACTTCTTTTAAATTTATAAATAATGATTTCACAATACCCACTTTAATAAAAATCGCGAAAACCTATGAAAAAGAAAATGAAAGTAAAAATTTTTCTCCTTCTTTAAAAAAAGATGCTGCGCTTTCTTTAAATGGCGAGTTGTATTTAAATTATAAGAAAGGCGTGTTTCAGATAAACGCTGATAAAATTCAGGGAGCCATTGGATTTTTAAAAAATAACAATTTAAGATTTAAAAACTTAAAACTAAATTGCTCCAATAAATACGCTGCTGTTTTTATAACTTCACTTGATAATAAATCACTGTTAAAATCGGAAAAAATCATTTTAAACACATCAGCACGGGTTGAAAATTCCGATATGAAATTTACCCCTGCACACACTTCAATAATTTATGGCGGCAATTCACCAATTATATTAGAGCCTGTTTATGCCACTTTAAATATAAGTGTTTCAAAATTTAAAAATGTTAAAATATTTAAACTGGATGAAAATAACTATATAAAGGAAGAATATAAGAATTTTAAAATTATTGATAATGTTATAAAAATAACCCTTGATGAAAAATCAAAGGTATTAAATTACTTAATAGATATTCAAAGATAAATTGATTTTAAATCTAAAATTCAACCGCAACTGACACTATATGCTCCGGATCAAAACCACCATCCTGCCATATTTTAGGTAAAAAAGCATAATCAAATTTTATCATCATATCATTTATTACAGATTTAACCCCACCGCCTGCGGTAAATCCATTTAAACTTTTCTGCTCTATTAGATAACCCGCTCGAATAGAAAACATACCATCATACATATATTCAATCCCTATTCCTCCCTGAATCTCACTTTCTGTTATATTATATTTAACATCCCCACTTATTGCAACTATATGGTCTTTTATTTTTATGGCTTCATAATTTATTCCTGCGCCTACCTTTAAAGGCAATTTTGTCTCTTCACTATCATATTTTAAACCGGTCCCTATATTCTGTCCTGCTATACCTAAACTTATTTTTTTACCCAGATAATACAAAATCCCTATATCAAAACCAAAAGCAGATGATGAATAATCCCCAATCTGACTGCTTAAGTATTTTATACTTACCCCTGCAAGCAATTCTTTTGTAAATGCATAACTGTATCCAAGTATTCCAGCAATATCATATATTTTTATTATCCCCTCTTCCACTGCATTATTTATGTCATCCTGTATTGCGCTGTGTATTATTCCTATGCCAAAAGAACCTATACCTTCTACCGGCGCAACTAAAGTTATCATAGCATTTCTAATATCCGCCACATTTTTATCATATGTAAATCCCATCTCATAACTGCCTATATTTGCTAGCCCTGCTGGATTATAAAATATGGTATTTACATCATCTGCCTTTGCAATAAAAACCCCTGCCATTGATGCAGGTCGTGCTCCTGTTGCCATATCAAATATAACACCGCCTGCTTCACCAGCAGCATAAAGATTAAAACAAATAAATAAACCAAGTAAAGTTAAATATGTTTTTTTCATATTACTTCCTCCTCGTAAATTATTTAATTATTGCAACTTTTAAAACCTCTATCACTTCCCCAATTTTTATCCTTATTAAATATACTCCCGCTGCCACTTTTTGACCAGCATCATTTCTACCATCCCAGGCTATATCATCATCTATTGATACTTTTTCTATTAATTTTACCAATTTACCGTTTCTTGTATAAATCATTACTTTTACTTCCTTACCTTTATATTTTTCCGGTATTCTTATTATAATTGATTCGTTCTTTGAAATATTTATAAGATTTTTGTTCAATACCAGCTTATCAACCGGCAACGGTGTTGGAGTTATTGTAGGTGTCTCTGTTATTGTTGATGTATTTGTAATAGTGAATGTATTTGTTGGTGAATAAGTTTGTGTATAGGTAGATGTATTTGTCGGTGTATTCGTGTTTGTCCCTGTTGGCGGCTGACTCCCTGTTACTGTTTCTGTCGGAGTTGATGTATTCGTAAATGTTAAAGTATTTGTGGCTGTGTATGTGGCTGTATGTGTATTTGTTTCAGTTGCTGTATTCGTAGTAGTAAAAGTAAATGTTGATGTATTTGTAACTGTAAAAGTATAAGTTTGTGTTCCGGTAAATGTTGAAGTATTTGTACTTGTTTCTGTTGATGTTAAAGTTGATGTCCAAGTTGATGTATGAGTTAAAGTAGATGTTGATGTATTTGTTATAGTTGATGTTGGTGTATTTGTATTTGTTGGCGTGTTTGTATTCGTATATGTCAAAGTAAATGTTTTAGAAGGCGTCTGAGTAAATGTGTATGTATGTGTTTTTGTATATGTATAAGTATATGTACTTGTCTCGGTAAAAGTATTTGTCGGCGTATTTGTAAACCATGTACCAGTTGGTGTTTCTGTTGGCGTTCCTGTAATTGTTGGCGTTGGTGTAATTGTAGAAGTTGCAATATAAACTAACCAGGAATATCCGGTTGAATATAAGTTATTCTGATTATCCCTCACATTAATTGATATTTGAGCTAAATTACCTGGTGTTCTTACGGCAACAGGTAATCTGAATTTATATCTTCTTTCATTTAAACCTGTATCTATGTGATCAACATCCACTCCAGGATATCCACCAACTAAAATATCCGGTTCTCCCTGCAATCCAGACCCTAAAATTTTATCTGATATTGAAAAATAAAGATAATCATTATTTGGATCAACAATGACACCGCCTATTACCGGGTTCAAATAACCAACATATGGATAGTATTTATCCTTAGATGGATTTATACTTAAATTCAAATCCTGATTTATTCTATTGGCTCCATTTACATAAACCGGTAATTCTGCTTCATTAAAGAAATAACCCTGGGATTTAATTAAATAATTACCATCCTCAATAAAATTACCTGTTATATAAGATGTCTCGCCGCTTCCAAAATCATAAAATTTTAATACTCCACCTCCCATATCTTTCAAAACCCAAACACTTGCTCTTGCCATTATTTCATCCAATGTTTTTCCTGCAAAATATTGATTACCTGAAATTGAATAGCCATTATTTATATGAATAACTGTTGATGCTGTCCCTGTAATTACATCGTATGCTCTTCCTAAAAATAATGGCGAACCACCCATACTGTTCAAATCAATAGCAATCAAATCATAATACATAAATTGTGAAGGAACACCGACATTAAAATTTCCACTTGCCGAACTAAGTCCCATATAAACAAATGCATTATCATCAAACAAATTAGCGGTTCCTGATACTAAAGCTGCAATAATTACTTTTGATAAATCTGGATAAAGTCCAGTATGATCAATAATCTGACCTGAAATCGTAGCATCAATATTTGGTCCAGAAAAATTCACAACCTTATTCCCATTTACCTGCACATTCTTTTGGGGCACCCAGATAGAAGGACCTGACCCTGCAATAAAATCAAAAATGCCTGTTGGAATATTTCTTATTTCATAGGTGTTTCCATTTAAATCAACTTTATAATAATCACTAATTGGACTATTATCTCCAAATTTTGTGCCACCCGCCAATTGAACTCTTATTTCTGTTCCATATAAAGATGTAGGATTTAAAACACCATTTACAGTCCAGCCAGATTCAATCGTAAAATTCACAGAAGTTGTAAATCCATCTCTAACATTAATATTTTCTTTATAAGCCATAGCCTGATTTGCCTCATACCATTTATTTGTTCCTGTTTGTTTAGCATAAACAATATAATTTCCTGGCTCTAAATTATGAATTTCATAACTTGAATTCACATTATTACAATTGCCTATCCAATCATTATTTATATATGGATCCAAAACTACAATATCCACATTATTTAATGCTCCAGTAATAGTTCCTGCAATTACGCCTTCCTTGTATACATCAAAATCATTACCCGGTAAAAATTGACCTTGTGAAATAATTTTCACAGGTGTTTGAAGTACTTTTGTAGTTCTACCATATGCCCAATCAGAAGCACAACCCTGATACCAATATCTTATTGCTCGTAAACTTGTAATAGGCAAATTAACTGGAACTCTTATTTGGTAAAATCCTGTTGAATTTGTTGTTGATGAATTTATGAATTGATTTCCACTTCTTGCTTCTACATTCACTCCCGAAAGACCACTTGACCCAACACCAATAAGATTTAAAATACCAGCAATATATCCTGTTTGTAATATTTCAATTTTTAATTGATATGGTTGGGTAGAAGATGAATTATAATGACTTCTAACTTTTACTATGTAATTCCAATCTTCATTAATATGTGAATATATATCTACATATACTACTGCAGAATTTCCACCTGAAGCGCCTGCTGAACCTTTATAATTCCAACCACCAAACATATTTTCTTCTAATACTTCTATTGAATAATAAAAAGACCCTTTTGGAACTTCCAAAGTTATTTTTAAAATATCCTTGTAAGGATCATTTTGTGCATTCAAAACTTTAAATTTATAACAATCATTATCTGTAGAATTAGCTATATATCCTATCCCTTTTTTATTAAGATAATTTGGTATTGTAGCAGCTGTATTTTCTGTATCATTTATACCTGAACTTGTCTTTGGTTCACCAGGGATTAAAAATTCTTCATACCAATCAGCAATAGGTGTTCCTGACGGAGTTGGTGTTGGAGTTGGTGCTGTTATTAAGTATAATTGAAAATTAAAAACATTATTCGGACCTGAAATATTTGCATTAGGAAATGGCGGTGGTAAAAATGGTCCTGCTCCGCCACCATAATAACCAAAATAATCGCCCTCATTTGGTCCATTCATAATTCCATCGCCACTCTCATCTACAAATCCATAGATATAATAGGTACCATTTGGTACGCCAATATTGTATTGGAATTTATTTGTTCCATTTGTTTTTCCAAAATAAATTGCAACCCATCCATTTCCACCGTCAGTATCATTATCTATTACAACTGCGCAATCTTTATCATTTGATGAAGCAGGTAAAGTTATTGTGCCAAATACATTTGGCGGATATGTCTGCGTTGCTGTTGGCGTTGATGTCGGGGTCCCAGTATTTGTTGGTGTATGTGTCCACCAGGTTCCTGTTGGTGTAGGAGTTGGTGTTGCTGTATTTGAATAGATATTCACAACCCAACCGGTCATCTGATACTTGTTCCCTTTAAAATCAGTTAAACCAATTGAAATCGTATGTGTGGTTCCTGGTATTCTTTGATAGGAAGGTAATCTGAATTGATATCTTATTGTATTATTTTCAGGTGCATTGCCTGAAACATCTTCAACTGGCATTCCGTCTGATGCTATTGTAATAATCTGTAATCCAGTTCCGAGTAATTTATCACTAACAGTCACAAATAAATAATCATCACCGTATATATAACCGTTATTTTCTGGTATAAACTGCCCTGCCCAGGGATTAAACTTATCTATAAGTGGATTTACTGTAAAGTTCAGATCCTGATCTATTAAATTACCACCGCTCACTGTGACGTTTTTTTCTACTTTATTAAAAAATGTATCCTGTCCAACTATTTTGTAATTCCCATTTTCTATTTTATCTGATGTGGTATAACTATCGCTGCCATATCCCATATCATAAAATTTGTAATTCCCAAACCCTGTATCTTTTAAAATAATACTTGCAGCTCCCCAGATACCTGTTTGAGTTAAAGGTATTCCGGAAAAATAATAATTACCTGATATAGAATAACCATTATTTATATAAATATATGTTGGAACCATACTGCCGGGTGTTACATCATAAACTCTTCCTATAAAATAAGGCGGGCCATTTTGTGATTTTGCTATATCAACCGCTGCTAAATCATATAAATATCCTGGCGGAACATTTATTGTAAAAATCCCAGCAGAATTGCATATTCCTATATATGCAAGCATATCTGACATAACATCTGTTGTTCCAGATATAACTGCATAAACACCAACCGAAGAAAGGTCAGGATAATCGCCTGTATTATCAATAACCTGACCAGTAATAACTGCACTTGGAACAGGACCAGTAAAATTAATCTGGGTAATTGGTGGTGCATTTAGAACTGGATTCCACATTGAAGGTCCCTGTCCTTCTACCCTGTAATCATATAACATTCCCATTGGTAAATTTTTTATCACAAAAGTATTTCCTGTAACATCCACGCTATAATATTCTGAAAAAGGTTCAAAATTTGAAGTGCCATCGGATTTAGGTAAACCAGCTGGTTTTACATAAACTTTTGAGCCAGGCATCATTGGCGATGGATTTAATGAACCGGAAACCGTTGCACCTGCACCAATATTATAATGAATAAAAGTTGTAAAACCATCCCTTACATTAACATTTGGCGTCCAGCTTATTGGCTGAGCTGCATACATACAATTATTAGTTCCTGTTTGTCTTGCCCACATCCAATAATTTCCAGCCTCTATATTATGTATTTCATAATAAGTATTTACATTTGAGCAATTGCCAATCCAATCACCTGAATAAGGGTCTCTTATTATTATATCAACATTATTAGGCGCAGAAATATTTCCTGCAACCACTCCTTCTTTATATACATCAAAATTAATATTATTAACTACCTGTCCTGAAAATGTTAATATAATCGGTGTTGTAAATTTTTTAGTAGTTCTTCCATACGCCCAGTCAGAGGCGCAACCCGGATACCACCACCTTCTTGCAACTAAATTTGTAATTTGAACTCCAACTGGTATTTTTATTGAATAATTTCCAGAAGAATCTGTTTGAGCACTGTTAATATAATTATTTTTATTTCTCGCTTCCACATTCACATTTGCAAGACCACTTGGACCTACTCCTATTAATTTTATATTCCCCTGAATATAACCTGTATCAACAATTTCTATAGTTAAAATATATGGGATTGATGAGCTGCTGTTCCATTCGCTTTTAATCTGAATTGCATATAACCAATCCTGCGATGATCTGTTAGATATGTCAACATATGCAACTGATGTTGTATTATCATAAGAACTTATATCTCCTCTTTGATTAAAGCCGCCCAAACCATCACTTTCATATATAATAACTCTATATCCTGTCTCTTATACACATCT
>JAOAAI010000027.1 GCA_026418955.1 Candidatus Goldiibacteriota bacterium
TAAATAAAATTTTAGAAAATGCAGAAAAACTAAAAAAGCGGGGTATTAAAATAATAGAACGTGCGGAAAGGTTAAAAAAGATTGCCCTTGAATTACAACAAGGGCAATTATTATTATTTAACAAGAGTTAATTATTGATTAAAAAAAAAATAATGGTATGCTTAAAAATAAAAACGAAAGGAGCGAAAAAAATGAGGCAAAAAAAATATAAAAGACAAATAAGCATATCATTATCTCTTCAGGTTTACAAGCAATTAAAAAAAATATCGGAAAAAGAAATGGTTAATCTTGCGGATTTAATTCGCAAGATTATAAAAAACTTTTTTTCGGAGGAAAAAGATGTGTGAATTTTTGAGTTTTGCTATACCGAAAAATGGAAAAGTAGAAATACTCGTAAGCGAATATTTAGATTCCCACGAAGGAATTACAATATATAATAATATTGGGCAAAATGATTATCTTGAATGTGAATGGACAGAAGATAGTATTGAAAAATTAGAAGTGCGTTGTGAAGATAAAGAATGGGGTGAGAAAAGAAAAACAGAACTATTGAAATATTATCCCAGAAGGATTGATATAATAAATGAAGCGATAAAAAAAATAAATAATAGGGGAATGGGCGACAATCTGGGTTTGAGCGAGTTGACCAGTGCAGTCGGGCTCATTCTACCAGAAGAAATAGACGGTTCGCTATATTTGAGCGGTTTGACCAGTGCGGAAGGGCTAAAACTTCCACAGAAAATAGGCGATTTATTGGATTTGAGTGGGTTGACCAGTGCAGTCGGGCTCATTCTACCAGAAGAAATAGGCGGCTCGCTGGATTTAAGTGGACTGATAAGTGCTATTGGATTAATACTACCACAGAAAATAGGTGGCACGCTATATTTGAGTGGGCTGACCAGTGCGGAAGGGCTCGTTCTACCGCAAAAAATAGATGGCTCGCTGGATTTGAGTGGGTTGACCAGTGCAGTCGGGCTCATTCTACCAGAAGAAATAGGCGATTCGCTATATTTGAGCGGGCTGACCAGTGCGGAAGGGCTAAAACTTCCACAGAAAATAGGTGGCTCATTGTGTTTGAGTGGGTTAACTTCTGCAGAAGGTCTCGTTCTTCCACAGAAAATAGGTGGCTCATTATATTTGAACGGGTTGACTAGCGCAGTTGGACTTACGTTGCCGCAGGAAATAAGTGGCTCATTGTATTTAAGAGGGTTGACTAGCGCAATTGGACTTACGTTGCCGCAGAAAATAGGTGTGTCATTATATTTAAGCGAGTTAACTAACGTAGAAGGTATTATTTTTCCACAAAAAATAGGCGGTTTTTTAGATTTAAGAAAAATTCCAAAAAAAGAAAAAGAATACATAAGTAAAAAATATCCTAATTTACAAATATATTAACGGAGGAAAAAAATGAAAAATGAAATTGTGACTGCTTTACTTTTTATAGGTAATATTTTTGTTTTTGTTTTTTTAATTTACATTTTAGGAGTTTAAAATGAGACAAAAACAGGGTAAGGTCAAAAAAGAAAGTCCTTCCTTTCTTTTTAATATGCCACCTCATCCTTACCCTGTTTTATATTTTCTTTTTATTATAGTTATAGTATTTAATTGATTTTTTAATAGTAAGATGGATAAAATGAAAACGAAAAAACAAAAAAATGATAGAAAAATAAATTTATATCAGAAAATATATGAAATTTTATTTAAGGATAATATATATAACAATATAGATTTAAAAAAAATTTGGTATAGGAATTTTTTAGAAAGGAAAATTAACAATGACTAAAAAAGAAATAAAATATATACTAAAAGCACTGAATTATTATTTAACTGATTTAAATGTTTTTTATCTAAAATATAAACAAAAAAAAGATTTAAATGAATATAAAATAATTTTAAAAATAATAAAAAAATTAAAAAGAGGTGGAAAATGATAGAATATAAAGATGCATATTATTTCTTTAATTTTAAAAAAATAATTTATTGCAAGTTACATTCTTTATATAATTTTGAAAGTTATGATTTTTTTGTTGAAATATTTTTTGAAAA
>JAOAAI010000098.1 GCA_026418955.1 Candidatus Goldiibacteriota bacterium
TTATTAAATAATCTTTTTTTGTCTGCAAAGCAAAAAAATAAAAAGCAAAAGCAGGTATTAAAATCCATGAAAAAGAAAAAAAGTTTTCTAAAAATAAAACAACTTTTTCCGGAGTATTTACATTATGAGAGAAAACTTTTACAAAACTCCATATACCAAAACATGCTATTAAAAGCGCTGCTAATCTATTTAAATTTGATTTAGGATTATAATAAAGCAAAAGTATTGTGATAAACACATATAAAAAAAACGCACTAAAATGTATAAATGTGAGATATGGAAACCAGTTCATAAATATTTTAATATATTTAATATTTTCTTTTTATCTTTTGTTGTTTTTTTGCTTATCATTTTTATTATATTAAGCATAATACCTGCATCATCATTAGAAGATAAAATTTTACTTTCGCGCTTTATGAATAATGAAGTAATACTTATTTTTAATGCCTGTGCAATTTTTTCTAATGTTAAAAGTGTGGGTTGTTTTATTCCACTTTCAATATTACTTAAAAATGAAGGACTTATTCCTGTCTTTTTAGATAAATCTAAAAGCGTTAAACCTTCTTTTTTTCTAAACAACTTTATATTTTTACCAATTATTTTATATATATTTTCCTGTTTCATTCTATCTCCTTTTAAACATATTACATATTAAATATACCAAAAAAATTATCAAATGTCAATTGCTAATAGCAAAAAAAAACTTGACTAATAGCATAAAATTTTGTATAATTAAAATTACCTTGAGAAAAAAACAAGGAGGATTATTTGGATAAAAAAATAATAAGTAATATAAGTGCAGCAGGCATGCTAAGAATTTTATGCAATTATAAAAAAACTGGTATATTTAATATAGAAAACAAAAATAAAAAATTTAAAATATTTATATATAATGGTGAAATAATAAATATTAAACCATCTAATAAAAATATAAAAGAAGAATTAATAAATGTCTTAAGTTCTCTTGATGGCATGACTTTTTATTTTGAAGAACAAAAAGTTGAAAAAGGTAATGCTGTTGAACTCTGTATAGAAGATATTATTTTAGAAAGCGCGCGCAGAATTGCAAAATTGGGTGGAACAGATACTATAAAAGAATTTTTATTACCAGAAAATGAAATTTTAAAAATCTCAAAATTTCCATCAGATAGATCCATATATATTAAATTCACATCTGATGAATGGAATCTTTTATCATCATTTGATGGTAATAAATCTATAGATACAGTTTATAATGAATTGGCAATGGAAAAAAATAAAGCAGAAATAATATTATATGGTTTAATATCTGCTGGACTTCTTCGCAGGGCTAGATTTAAAATGCCAGAACTTACAAAAATAGCAAGAGAAGAATTAGGTAATATTGGCGTTGCCATAGTTGACACTGAACTTATGAAAAATAAGATTGATAAAACAAAAATGGGAATGAAAGAATTTTTACGGCTTCTTGCTTCACTTGAAAATTCTTTTGCAGATATCGTTGGTAAAACAAAAGCTAGAGCAGTAATTGAAAAAATCTGGGAAGCAACAAAATAAAAGGAGAGTTTTTATGGAACAGACATTACAATTTTATACACATATAATTTCTATCATAAGCGGATTACTATTTTGGGCAGGATTTTTTATACTAGGAATGATTGCCTACAGATATTCAAAAGTATTTAATAAACAAACCTTTTATATTTTCTTAATGACTGCTCCTTCTGGAATACTTATATATTCACTTTTGTTAATAATAAAAATTTCTATTACAGCAACTAATCCTGAAATAAATAATATTATTCAAATAATTGCTTATGTTTTCTTTGTCATTTCTGTCTTTTTTGTCTTGATATCCATTCTAAAATTTAATTCTGTTCTTAATGCTTTATTAAAATATAC
>JAOAAI010000140.1 GCA_026418955.1 Candidatus Goldiibacteriota bacterium
ACATTATTCCATGTCGTTTGATATGTCCCACCTTCTACTTCACCAAATACCCTGAAAAACGCTGGAAAATAATATGATGGATATCCCCAGTCATTCCACGCATCTCCTGGTCTTACACTATATGTTCCTGCATTTATATCATATGACCTACATCTTTGTATCTCTGTAAATGCTAAATTTTGATAATTATATGTCCCGCCACTACCCCACTGGTAATGTGCCATTAAAAGTGCAAACGCTATATCAAAATCAGCATCTGATGCTGAATTCGGGTCTACTATTGTTGTCCCATCATTTTCTATTACCCATGGCATTAACTGTGTTGTCTTCCCTGATGACCTTGCTACTTTAAATGCCCAGAGATTATTGAATAGTGTTTGGTCATTGAAATATACTGCAAGTAACATTCCATATGCAATTCCTTCTGAAACAGTTCTGTTTGCGACTCCATTTATTGGTTCCGGACTTATTACTCGCTGTCCAGGGTTTGCTGTAACTACATATCTGCTTTTCCATGTGTTATACATTGATTGCAGTGTGCTTGCATTATATGATGTTATTCTTATGCCGTTGTTATAATTCCTATCTATTGGAAATGGATAATTTGCTCCTGCTTTAAGATAAATGAAAGAAATAATAAAAAAGAATAGGATGAAAAAAATTTGTTTAAATGTTTTATTGTTCATAATATCTCCTTCTGCTCCCTCATTATTTTCATAAATATCTAATAGTAAACATAGTTTTAAACGTTAAAATTTTTAATGGCAAAATTATAGCGTTTAAACAAATTAAAGTCAAGATAATTTTTATTTTAAAAATTAAACTTTGACAAAATAATTAATTTTGGAAAATATATGGTAGATTGTAAATAAATCTCTCTTCTGGTTTAAGATGATATAAAATAGTCAAAAACGAAGTAAACAAACAAAATTTATGATGTAATTGTAGCATTAGATTGGTCAAAAAGCAGTATGACAATTTCGAAGTTAGAAAAAGATAAAGAGGAGTTCGTGGTATTTCAAAGAGAAGCGGATATAATTAAAAAAAAATTTAAAGAATAAAAAAATATAAAATAAAAGGAAGTAAATCAATCACGATAGAGAATACAGAAGCAGCGCATAATTTTTATATTTAGAATTTTAGAATTTAGAAAGCTCTGTTTTTAAGAATATTTGATGCCTGCTTCGCAGGCGCGACAGAAGAAGATACATAAATATACATTGGACATTATGTATATTCTTTGAGAATTTTCTTAGCGAACATTTTTAGTGGATATTATCAGCTAACGTTTTTTAAAATGTATTTATTATTGAAAATCATTTTAATTTGTGTTAAAAGTGATATGTTTTGTATAAAATTCTATATGGAAAGGTGAGAAAATGACAGAGAATAAAGACAAGAAAGAATATAAAATACATTTGCCACAAACCGACTTTCCAATGAAAGGCGATCTGGCAAAAAGAGAGCCGGATATTATAAAAAAATGGGAAGAGGATAATTTATATGAAACATTGTTAAAAAAGAGACAGGGGAAGCCAGTATATATACTTCATGATGGTCCACCTTATGCAAATGGTAATATACATATGGGACACGTTTTGAATAAAGTTTTGAAAGATATAATAGTTAGGTTTAAATCATTTGAAGGCTATCAAACTCCTTTTATTCCTGGTTGGGATTGTCATGGTATGCCAATAGAACATAAAGTTATTGAAGAACTTGGAAGTAAATCAAAGTTAATGTCAAAACTTGAAATAAGAAAACATTGTCATGATTATGCAATGAAATATGTTGACTTACAGAGGAATCAGTTTAAACGTCTCGGCATAATTGGTGATTGGAATAATCCGTACTTAACTCTTGATCCAGAATACGAAGCAAAAATGGTTGAGATTTTCTGGGAGATGTTTAAACGAGATATGATTTACAAAGGACTGCGTCCTGTTTACTGGTGTTTTAAATGCGAGACAGCACTTGCAGAAGCAGAAGTAGAATATAAGGACCATGAGACACCTTCCATATATGTAAGTTTTAAAATAAAAGACTCTTCAAAATCAAAAGTAAAATTACATCCTGATACATATATAGTTATATGGACCACAACTCCTTGGACACTTCCTGCCAATGTTGCAATTGCTCTGCATGCTGATTTTGATTATGTTTTGATTGAAACAGAAAAAGGCAAATTTATTATTGTTGAATCACTATTAGAAGAATTTTCAAAAAAAACAAAGATTGTTAGTTATAACATAAAAGAAAAATACAAAGGCAAAGATTTAGAAGGTATTATTTGCAGCCATCCTTTCATGGACAGAGATTCAGTTGTAATACTTGCTGATTATGTCACGCTTGATACAGGAACAGGAGCAGTGCATATTGCTCCAGGACACGGTCATGAGGATTACCTTTCTGGTATTAAATATAATTTACCTATTTTAACTCCTGTTGATTCAAAAGGAAAATTCACAGAAGAGTTTTCTTTGTTTAAAGGAGAGCATGTATTTGATGCAAATGAGAAAATAATAAAATTACTAGATGAAAAAGGAAATTTGCTTGGCGAAGAAAAAGCTTTTCATTCTTATCCGCATTGTTGGCGTTGTAAAAATCCAATTATTTTTAGGGCTACTGATCAGTGGTTTATTTCTATGGAAAAGAATAATTTTAGAAACAAAGTTATTGAAGAAATAAAAAAGGTAAAATGGTGGAATGAATGGGGGCAAGACAGAATTACAAAAATGATACAGGCAAGACCTGACTGGTGCATATCCAGGCAGCGCTCTTGGGGTGTGCCTATTTTTGTTTTTGAGTGTGAGAGTTGTGGAAGAGCTATTGTTAATGAAGAGACAATAAATAAGATTAAAACAATAATAAAAAAAGAAGGCAGTGATGCCTGGTTTAAATATAAAACAGAAGAAATATTAGGAAGCGATTTTAAATGTCCCTTTTGCAGATCAAATTCGATAAAAAAAGTAGAAGATATTTTTGATGTATGGTTTGATTCTGGCTCAAGCAGTATTGCTGTATGTGAAGGTAAATGGAAATTAAACTGGCCAGTTGATTTATATATAGAAGGTTCTGTCCAGTATAGAGGCTGGTTTCAGACATCATTACTTGTAGCTGTTGGGAGTAGAGATAAATCTCCTTATAAAGAAGTGATAAGCCATGGCTGGGTGGTTGACCTGTCTCTTATACACATCT
>JAOAAI010000242.1 GCA_026418955.1 Candidatus Goldiibacteriota bacterium
AAAAGTATGCCAGAAAAAATCATAGATAGATAAAGCAGCATCTGAAAATTTATAATTCTCCATATCATAAGTTAGTTTTTCTTTTAAAATGTCCAGTTCATTTAATATCCATTTTTCAAAAATTTTTAATTTTTGTTCTGTAAGTTTTATTTCTTTATAATCCATGCAATTATTAATAACAAATTTTGACGCATTCCATATTTTGTTCATAAAATTGTGATAACCTTTAAGCCTGTCTTCTGAAAAAGAAATATGTCTTGTCTGAGTCTCAAGTGATGCCATAGTAAATCTCAAAGCATCAGCAGAGTATTTATCCAAAATATCAAGTGGATCTATCACATTACCTTTTGATTTTGACATTTTTTTACCGCGTTCATCACATACAAGTGAATTTATTACAACATGATAAAATGGCTGTTTTCCCATAAATTTCATTCCCATCATTATCATCCTTGCAACCCAGAAGAACAAAATATCCCAGCTGGTGACAAGAACACTTGTTGGATAAAACTTTTTCAAATCATCTGTTTCTTTTGGCCATCCAAGTGTGGAAAAAGGCCACAACGCAGAAGAAAACCAGGTATCTAGAACATCTTCATCCTGTTTAATATTACTACCTCCACATTTATTACACCTTAAAGGAGCGTCTTTTGCAACAATTATTTCTCCACAAGAGCAGTAATATGCAGGTATCCTATGACCCCACCATAATTGTCTTGATATGCACCAGTCCTTTATATTAAACATCCAATCAAAATATATCTTTTTCCACATATCAGGAATAAATTTTACTCCATCTTTTTCCACTATCTCTATAGCTGCCTGCGCAAGTGGTTTTACTTTCACAAACCACTGCGTAGATACATACGGCTCAACTACTGTATCACATCTGTAGCAGTGACCAACAGCGTGTCTATGTGGTTCTATTTTTGTAAGCAATCCTTTACTCTTCAACTCTTCTACAATCTGCTGTCTTGCTTTGAATCTGTCAAGACCTCTGTATTTACCATTTTCTCCAGCATTTTCATTCATTTTTCCATCTTCTGTCATAACTTTTATTATTTCCAGTTTATGTCTTAAACCAATTTCAAAATCATTTGGATCATGTCCTGGGGTTATTTTCACTGCACCGGTTCCAAATGTTTTATCCACATACTTATCTCTTATAAGTGGAATTTTTCTGCCTGTCTCTGGTAAAATAAATAGTGTACCATCTTTTAAATCTTTATATCTCTCATCATCTGGATTTACTGCAACTGCAGTATCACCAAGCATTGTTTCTGGTCTTGTTGTTGCAACCTCTATAAACTTTTCTGGATTTTCTGCAAAAGGATATTTTATATAATAAAAAAAACCATCAAGTTCCTTATGTATTACTTCTATATCTGATAATGCGGTTAAACATCTTGGACACCAATTAATGATATAATCACCACGATAGATCAGGCCTTCATTATATAAACGAATGAAAACTTCTTTAACAGCTTCAGACAAACCCTCATCCATTGTGAATCTTTCTCTTGTCCAATCAAGGGAAGAACCGAGTTTTCGCAATTGCATCATTATTGTTTTACCATATTTTTCTTTCCATTGCCAAACACGCTCTAAAAATTTCTCTCTGCCAAGATCTTTTCTACTCTTGCCCTCTTTTTTAAGTTCTCTTTCAACCACATTCTGTGTGGCAATACCTGCATGATCGCATCCAGGCAACCATAAAACATTATACCCACGTAGGCGCTTGTATCTTGATAGAATATCCTGAAGAGTATTATTCAAAGCATGGCCCATGTGTAATGAACCAGTTACATTTGGCGGCGGTATAACAATACAAAAAGATGGTTTTTCTGATTTGTTATCTGCTATGAAATAGCCTCTCTCTTCCCATTTTTTATAAATTTCCGGCTCTAATTTTTGTGGTTCATATTTTTCCAGCACCTTTTCTCCTTTTAAAATATTTATTTATAAATTAATATCTGTTGGTCTGAATATATCTCCTATACTTAAATGTCCGGCTATCGTTTCTTGCTCTATACCGTTTATCAATAACTTCACACCTCTTATATCCTTAAAATTTAAAAAAATACTTTTTAAAATAGAATACACAGACAAAAATTCAAGTGTTGTTCCACCTTTGTTATTTATCATAAACTCTTCACTAAGATCAATATAAAGGATAGAATTTGAATCAATAAAAACCTCTCTTACAGTTGTACCTTCTGGTATTACACGCATGCAATCCTGTGGTGTCATATCAAACATTAAATTTAAAACCTGTTTTACCTGATTTGTTATACTACCAGCTTCAGGTATTTTTGTTGAATATGATTTTAAACCATCTATTTTCGGATCGCCATAAAAAATAACTACATCTCTTAATTTTTCATCCGATGAATATTGTGTAGATATTTTTTGTGTAGCATTCATATTTTTTTTAAAACTGAAAATCTTTAATTTTGTATACAAAAAATAAATCAGCAATATAATAATTGCTGAAAACACAATAATCTTGAAAACTTTTTTATAATTTATCATTTTTTTTGTCATTGATAATTTGTCTTAATTAAATAATTGATAATACCTTCCTTTATATGATAAGCAATCTGATTGATAATATTTTTATCTGTTAAATAAGAAAAATCATTTTTATTATAAATATTTCCAACTTCCACAACAACAGCAGGCATATTTATACTTTTCAAAATAAAAGATTTTATTCTTGTCACCCCTCTTGATTCCAACGGTAAAACATCATCCTCATCATTACTTGTTATGTTATTATTTTCTTGTATCAGAGCAGCTCTCATATATTGGTCTATAAAACTTGCCAATCTTCTACTAGAATTTATATACGGCATTTGAATAAAATCCCAGTTTATTAACTCAGTTTTTTGTTTTTCTGCAATATTATCTGATAACATATAATAAATTTTATATCCAGATATACTTTCAGATGGAATAAAATCACAATGAATTGACAAAAAAATATCTCCCTTTTGACTATTTGCATAATTCACTCTATCATTTATATTCAAAAATTGATCATCAACCCTCGTCATATAAACAGAAATCTTTGGATTATCCTTTAATAATTTTTCTTTAATTTTTTTGGAAATATCCAGAGTAATATTTTTTTCATAAATACCCTTATAATTAATCCCCCAATCTCCACCACCATGACCTGGATCAATTATAATAGTTGTTTTTTTTTCTGAATAATGAATATCACTGGGTGGCAAAAGATTTTGTGCAGAATAAACTGCATTTATTAAAAACAAAAAAAATAAAAAATTATTTATTATCTTTTTCATTAATTTCTCCGCTTTGCTCTATCCTTGAAATACCAAGTTTGCTATATTTTTCATAACGCTGTTTTATTAGAGTATTTATATCTATCTTTTCCAATTCTTTTAAATTTTTATCAATTGAGTTTTTTATATTAGAAGCAGTCAATTCAAAATCTGTATGTGCACCTTCAAGTGGCTCATCTATTATTTCATCAATAACTCCTAATTCAAGCAAATCCTTTGCTGTTGGTTTTAATGCTTTTGCAGCATCAGGAGCTTTTGTTGAATCCTTCCAGATTATTGCAGCACAACCCTCAAAAGATATTACGCTATAAGTTGCGTATTTGAGCATTAATATTCTATCACCCACACCTATACCAAGAGCACCACCACTTCCACCCTCACCTATTACAATTATTAAAATAGGAGTTTTTAATTTTGACATTTCAAATAAATTTCTCGCAATAGCCTCTGCAACACCTCTTTCTTCACTCTCAACCCCAGGAAATGCGCCCATGGTATCAATAAAACTTATTAAAGGTAATTTAAATTTTTCAGCCAGTTTCATAATACGTAGTGCCTTTCTATATCCCTCTGGTTGTGCCATACCGAATTTTCTTAATAAATTTTCTTTTGTATCCCTACCTTTTTGCAAACCCAATAGCATCACAGGCTTACCTTCAAATTTTGCAAGACCACCTATTAATGCTTTATCATCAGCATACGAGCGATCTCCATGGATCTCCAGAAAATCAGAAAATATTCGTTCAATATAATCCAGAGTCCTTGGTCTTTTTGGATGTCTCATTATCTGAAAAATTTGATAAGGAGTTAAATTATTATAAATTTCATCTCGTAATTTTTCTGCTCTCTTCTCTAAAGCCTGTATTTCATTTGTCACTTTTATCTTTTTTTCAGATTCAAATTTTTTTAAATCATCTATCTTTTTTCTTAACTCAACAAGTGGCTTTTCAAAATCAAGAATATATCCTTCCATTTTAACCTCATTATAAAAAATTAATTTCTATATAAAATTAATAATACATTAATTATATCATACAACATGACGATAATCTTATTTTAATAACAGTTTAAATCTTTATTTAAAAATAACTTATATAAGCAATTTTTATAATCCTTGCAACAGTTATATTATCATCGTTAAGTCCATATTTAAAACCAACATCTATCTGTATAGGATTAAAAAAATAACCCAGCCCGAAATTAATATGTCCAGGATTATCTCCTAAAAAACCATCATATTCACCACATATAACAAAATCCTTAGTGATTGCAAAAGCAATACCAGCGCCAGCATCAAAATTACGTGTAATATCATTAAAATCATTACTATAAACTGTCCCTGTTAATTGCAAATAAATTATACTAAAGGATATTTCTTTTGTAAGAGAAATAAAAACACCTTTTGCAGGAATGTCTATATATCCCTGACCTTCATAACCGATTGAAAGAGCTGGTATCACTCCTTCATCGTCTGTTAAACGAATTTTGCCAAGAAATTTAGGTGGTAATATATAATCCACTTTTCCTGTTCCTATTAAATTAACTATATTAAAAGCACCACCTATCATTAGTTTATCAAATATTCCTATATAAATCCGTGTTAAAATACCACCGCCAGGATATAATTTAATATCACAACGCAATTCTGCTTTTATTAGTGTATTTGCAGTAGGCAGATCAACAAGTTCAATATTTCTTGCCTGACTAGCAAAAATGCAAATTGAAAAAATAAATATAAAAAATATTACAATATAAACTTTTTTCATTTTTCACCATAAATATTTTAAAATTTGTTTCAATATAATATCAAATATTAAAAATAAAATAAAGAAAAAAATATTTCTAAAAAAAGAAACAGATATAAAGCAGAAAAATTAAACTACAACTACAACATTCTGAAAAATTATTCCAAACAAATATTTAAAAAATAGGATTTTTACATATATAACAATCATTTCTAAAGAATTTATTATTTATTTTTATCACTTAAAAACTTCTGCAGTTCTTTTGTAAATGCATTAATATCTTTGAATTGTCTATAAACAGATGCAAACCTAACATAAGCAACCTCATCAAGTTGTGCTAATTTTTCCATGATCATTTCACCGATAACTGATGAAGAAACTTCTTTTTCCATTCTACTGTAAAGTTGTTTTTCAATATCATCAACAAATTCATATAATTTATTAATAGAAATTGGTCTTTTTTCACACGCCTTTGAAAGCCCAGCTAGTATTTTATTTCTATCAAACTGCTCTCGTCTTCCATCTTTTTTAATAACAAGTGGTAAAGTGTGTTCTATCTGTTCATAAGTAGTAAAACGCCTGGAACATTTGAGACATTCTCTCCTGCGTCTTATTGCTTCGCCATTTCTACTTTCACGAGAATCAACTACCTTATCTTTTTTATAACCACAAAAAGGACATTTCATAAATATTTATCACCTTTTTAGCTGATTCAGAGATTGCAATAATCTTTCATCATTGGGATTTATTTTCATTGCCTGTTCATATACTGCCTTTGCTTCTTCTTTTCTATTCATTAAAACATATAATCTTCCAAGATTTAAATAACCCTCTATGTAATCAGGTCTTATCTCTATAACTTTTTTAAACATCTCCGTTGCTTCATTTAACATTTTAAGATTATAATAAATTATTCCCAGATTGCTATATGTTGATGATTGTGTAACAATATCCTTATGCCACTGTGGCTTTGAAATTGCAAGTTCATAGTAAAACTTGGCTTCGTTTATTTTTTGAGGACCCTGCAACATATAAATATAACCTATATAACTTAAAGGAACTGCATAATCAGGATAAAGTTCACTATATCTTTTACATAGTTCTATCGCCTTATCAAAAGCACCTATATTTATATAAACTGTTGCAAGGTCAAGTCCAAAATACGCATTATTTGGATCTCTCTTTATTGCCTCATTATAAAAATCAATTGCATCCTTAAATTTTGTTCTGTCATTTAATTCACCATATGCTTTATATACTCTTGCCACATTGTTATAATTATAACCATTCATTTTATTTAATTTTATGGTGTGGTTATGTATCTTTAAAGCTTCATTGATATAAAAAAGTCGTTTTTCTGGGTTCTGTTCTTTCCTGATTATCTTTTCATATCCTATTCCATATTTAACCCAATAAATCTCTCTCATGGGGTTTAATTCAACTGCTTTTGCATAATATGGAATGCAATATTCTTCTTTATCAGTAGTTACTGCAATATTTCCTATTTTAAAATATAAATCACCTGCCCAGTATCTAATAACAAAAACCTGAGCAATTATAAGAATTATCAATAACAAACTGAAAAACATTGTTTTATTTTTTTCAATAAAACTATTTTCAAGATTATATGTAAAATACTGTCTGTTTGATGTTTCTTGAGAAAAAATTATTGAAAGAGCAAGCCAGTAAAATGAACCATATGCAACAACAGTATAATTAAAAAGCCCTTGAACATAAAAAGCAATAACAGACATAAAAAAACCGAAAATTATATATCTTCTTATAATATCTTTTTCTTTAAATACAAGATTTAAAGACTTTTTTAAAAAAGTAAAAAACAACAACATATAAAAACCAAAACCTATGATACCTTGTGTTGCAAGAACCTGTAAAAAAACATTATGTGACTTTTCCGGTGTTCCATTCCATTCCAATTGCCAGTATATAGGCAATCTATAATATGGAAACATAACTTGAAAAGTATCAAGTCCTGTGCCTGTTACAGGATTATCTCTAAACATCATCAGTGCACTTTTCCAAATGTAAATTCTTGGTGTCATAATAATTCCTGTTAAACTAAACAAATTTTTACTGCGTTCCCATAGTGTTTGAAATGCTTCTTTTACAAGTGGATGAAAAGAAGCAAGAATAATTGTTAATCCAAAAGTCAAAAACCATATTTTATTTTTTGAAAATAATTCATTTTCCTTTTTTCTTGCATCAAAAATCGTATAAATAGTAATAAATAAAACTGTAACTAAAAAACTCAAAAAACCAGCTCTTGACTTTGTTAGAAATAATATGATGATTGCAAGAATTAAAATAACCAACACTAAAAGTTTTTTTGAAATTTTATGAGTGATAAAAAAAAGAATAAAAATAACCGGGATACTTTCAACAAGATAAGCTGCAAGAAAATTTGGATTACCAAGAGTGGAGAAGAAACGCTCTGGGCTATATGTTTCTGGATTCCATTTTACAAAATCCCAGCCAAGATTTTGGGCTAACCCATAAAGTGATATTATAAATGTTGCTCCCAATATAGTATAAATATATTTAAAAACATCTCTTCTGGTTTTTATAAAATTCAATGAAAGATAAAAAAATAGAATATAGTTTATAATTGTTATTATCCCCTCAAAATCTTCATAAACTCCATATATTGAAACGGTCCTATTTTTTGTAATAATAGTGGTAAGTAAAGAAGCAAGAAAAAAACCTATAACAGGAAAATCAAGCGCTGTTTTCCTGATTATTATTTTTTTATCCATAAGAAATATCATAAGCCATAGAGCGGTTGAATAAAATGTAAAAAACCTGAAAGTCACCATTTTGTTTATTTCAAAAACATCATTTGTCCTTGTAAAAAAAATCACAGGTACAATAAATACTATAGTCATAAGAGATAGCTCTATGCTTTTTTCAAAATATTTTTTCAACAATTTAAAACTCCTTTATTAAAATTTAAATTTTTCAATTGCTTTTTTTAATTTAATTACAATTATATTTAATTTTTTTATAGTAAATTTTACATCTTTTTTCAAGCCTTTTGAATTTTTAATATTATTCTGTAACTTTGTAACCACCAAAACAAGATTATCAATTATCTTTTTGTCCATTGCTATCAAACTTTTAATACCGGAAATCATATTGTTTAAAGCATCTGCAAGATTATGTAATTCATCATCTTTTCTAAAACGCACTTGTATATTCAAATTGCCTTTTTTTAATTCTTCTGTTATTTTTATAACTCTGTATATGGGGCCTGCAATTTTATGAGAAAGTATGATTGAAATCACTGAAAAAATCACAAGTAAAATAGCCACAGGAATAATAAGAATCTGTGAAGTTGAAATAAAAATTTCTGATAATTTTTTGGCAGCATCAGGTATATAAAAAAATTCTTTTATTATTTTATCCCATATTATAAAAAAAATAGTAAAAGAAACAATCAAAACAGTGGAGATCATCATAGTTAAGATGTAAAATAAATATTTGAATTGAAACTTTTTATCAATTATATATTGCCTTCTATTATAAAAACTTCTCTGTAGAGTATTTTTTTCCTGCATCATTCCCTCCATTAATAAGAAGAATAAATATTTCCTTTTATATCAGTGGCAATTGAATTAATATATACTTTTCCATCAATGCTATTATAAAACCAACCATGTCCTTTTGTACTCGGAGTTTCATTAAAAATTATACTCACTGTAACTGTATTGCCATAAGGAGATTCACTGCCACCAGGATATTTTTACTTTACATAAGGGACTTCAGGTAAATTTTCTTTGAATTTTGGCTCATCATTTGGATCAATAGAACGCGGAAATTCAAGATATGTTGCATTGTATATGGAAAGTGCAGATCTGATTGCCGATAAATTCCCAATGGTCGCCGCAAGATTGGCTTTTTCAAGTAAATTAACATACTGAGGTATTGCTATTATTGCAAGAATACCGATTATGCCAAGAACAGCAAGCAATTCAATAAGTGTTAAACCCTTTTTTCCTTTAATACACATTAAACC
>JAOAAI010000171.1 GCA_026418955.1 Candidatus Goldiibacteriota bacterium
CTGGACAAAGATAAGAACGACAAATGCAATAGAGAGAAATTTTAGAGAAGTAAGAAGGCGTATAAGGACTATGAATGTTTTTACAAATGATGATAGCTGTAATAGAATTATATATGCTATTTTTTGCTCTCTAAATGATAAGAGGAACCCCTTCTATATTAAAATTACACACAAAATTATACACTAACCAAATAAGATTTTAACTTGACATAGTATTATTAATAACTTAAAATCAAAATATAAATTTTTTTAAAAAAAGAGGTGTTTTATGAAAGAATATGCAGATGTTTTAAGAAAAGAATATACACTTCCCCTTTCTTTAAAAAATGTTTTTTTAATCCTGATTTTTTCGTATTTGACATTCTGTGGAGCAATGATAAAAGTTTATACACCATTTACGCCGGTTCCTTTTACTCTACAAAATTTTGTTCTTTTTATTTCTGTATATTTTCTCAAGGAAAAAGATATAAGTATTTCACAATTATTATATATTTTGTTTGGTTTTATAGGAGTGCCTGTATTTGCAGTTGGTCTGACCGGGGCAGCTATCTTTTTGGGTCCAACAGCAGGATATTTACTAGGTTTTGTAATTGCTGGTGCTTTAATGGCATTTTTTTATAATAGAATAAAACAAAAAAACTATATTAAAATTTTTATATTATTCCTAACAGGTGCAATATTAATACTATTGTTTGGGACATTGCATCTTGCATTTATTTATGGATTTGGAATTAAAAAAGCAATTATGGTGGGGTTTTTGCCATTTATTTTTACAGATATTTTAAAGGTGATGGCTGCTTCATTAATTTATAGAATAGTTAAATAAAATGGATTTACGTAATAACCTTAATTTGCAGCAAGAATTAAAGCAACAATTACGTCTCACCCATGAAACAAAATTAAGTCTTGATATTCTTCAGGCAACCTATATGGAATTAGAAGATATATTAAATCAAGAACTTGTTAATAATCCTATAATTGAGGATATAACCATAAGAAAACCAGAAGAAAAAAGTATTAACAGAGAAGAATCAAAAGAAGAAATGGAGGAAAATATAAAAGAAAGTGATGAGGAAAATACTTTTGAATCTTTTGACAAAATAGAAACAGAAGAAAATGAAGAATATAATAAAGTGGTAGATTACCATTATAACTCAATAAAACAGATAGAACAAAAAGATCTACAAACTCATTTACTTGAAAAATTGGATGAAATGAATATTGAAAATCAGGAACTATATAATGCGGCAAAAGCATTAATACTTGAACTAGATGATAACGGCTTTTTATCAATTACGATTGATGAGGTAGCAGTAGAAACGGGATTAAGCAAAGAAATAATTGAAAAAGCTTTGGAAATTATACAGAGTATAAATGAACCTTCGGGGATAGGTGCAAGAAATATTTTAGAAAGTTTGCTCATACAATTAAGGCATAAAAATCTTACAGATTCTCTTGCGTATAAAATTGTTAAATTGCATTTTGAACTACTGGAAAAGAAACAGTATGAAAAATTAGCCCAGATTTTTAAAGTCACAGTTGATGATATAAAAAATGCAGAAAAAATTATTAAAGAATGTGATCCTTACCCTGGAAAAAGTTTTAAAATAGTAGAAAACCCTGTTTATGTAATACCGGATATAATAGTTACAGAAGATGAAGGAAATTTAAAAGTAAATATTATGGGCAGTGAAATAGATATTAAGGTTAATAAATCATATTTGGAAGAATATAAAAAAAATTCAAAGACAAAGGATTTTATAGAAAAATATCAGAAAAATGTAAAAGATCTTATAGAGGCACTTGACAAACGTAACAAAACAATCCAGAAAATTGTTGAATTAATACTTAATATTCAAAAAGATTATATTATTAATCCGGAATCGGGTTTAAAGCCTCTTACTTTGAAGGAAATAGCTGATGCTATTGGTGTTCATGAATCAACAGTGAGCAGGACCGTATCGCGTAAATATATACAGTTGCCTTCCGGTGTTTATCCGCTAAAAAGTTTTTTCTCTCAAAAATTGCAGACAAATTATGGGGATATATCAAACAAAGTGGTGCAAGAAAAAATTAAGAATTTAATAGAAAATGAAGACAAAGATAATCCATTAACTGATACTGAAATTACTGAAATATTAAATAAGGAGGGGATAAATATATCCCGCAGGACAGTAACAAAATATAGAGAAAATCTTGGAATAATGTCGGTAAATATGCGTAAATAAAAAATTATTGAAGTTCTTAAATAAGATTATGATTTAAAATACAGTTTAATATTTGACTTTGCTATAATTATGTGTTAATCTTAATTAGATAAAAATTTTTTCATTGTTTAAAATAATATTTTTAATAAAAATTCAAAAATGATACTTAAGAAGCAGGTTTATTATATATTATATTATTTAAGGAGGCATAACTATGGAAATTCTCCTTACAGGCAGACATATAGATATAACTGATGCGATAAAGAATTATGCAGAAAAAAAGTTAGCCAAATTGGATAATTACTTTGATTTTAAAGAGAATGGCAGATTACACGTAATAATATCCGTTGAGAAATTTAGACATATTGCAGAAGCTAATTTGAGATCAAAAAGACATAATATATCTGCAAAAGTGGAAACAACTGATATGTATTCATCAATTGATAAACTGGAAGATAAATTACTGGTGCAGATAAAAAAAATAAAAGAGAAACAGCAAAAAATAGTTAAAGATAAAAGCAAAAAAATCAATATTCTTGCCAATATATCAAATGTGATAAGTTCGACAGGGGAAAAATATAATGAAATAATAGAAGAAGAATTACAGGCAGTAAAGCCAATGAATACAGAAGAAGCTATTGAAGAAGCAGAACTTTCAAAAGAAAAAATGATTCTATTTTATAATGTGGATTTTAACAAAGTTTGCTTTTTAAGAAAAAGAAAAGATGGAAAATACGGTTTGACAATATCAAAATATTAATTTAAATGAGGTGAATATATGATGAGGATACTGGATTTTCTTTCAAAAGATAGCATTGAGATAAATTTGAAATCAAAAAGCAAAAAAGAAGTAATTGAAGAACTTGTTGATATTCTATCAGGTAAAGAGGCAATTGTTGATAAAAAAATAATAATTGAATCTCTTATTGAAAGAGAAGAACTAGGAAGTACCGGTGTTGGTCAAGGGATAGCAATACCGCATAGCAAGACGAAAGGAGTAAAAGAACTTATAGGGGCCTTTGGTGTATCAAAGCAAGGAATAGATTTTGAAGCATTGGATGGCGAACCGGTTCATATATTTTTTCTTTTGCTTGCTCCAGAAGGTGCAGCGGGTATTATGCTAAAAGCCCTTGCAAGGGTTTCTAATTTTTTAAAAAATAAATATTACAGAAAAAAAATATTAGAGGCAAAAACAAAGGAAGATATAGTTGCCATTTTAGAAGAAGAAGAAAAAATGAAACAATAAATCGTAAAGTTTTTTTCCTGCTTTTTAAGGAGGCATATCTTTAATATGAATTACATCACCGTAAAACAATTTTTTGAAGAAAATAAAAAAGATTTGCACCTTAAAATATTAACAGGAAAAGAAAATTTAGAATCAAAAAAAATCGTTGTTTCTGATATAAACAGACCTGGACTTGCTCTTGCTGGTTTTTTTGATTATTTTCCCTACGAACGAATTCAGGTTTTCGGGAAGACAGAATTTGCTTATCTTAAAAAGCAGAAAAAAGAACAGATATTAAATGTTCTTAAGAAATTTTTTTCTTCGAAGATATGTTGCGTTATTGTGGCAAGAAATTTAAAGGTAGATCCTTATTTTATTGAATTGGCAGATAAATATGAAGTTCCTGTTTTACAAACATCTTTATTTACTATGAAACTTATAAATTCGGCAATGACATATCTTGAAAAAAAACTCGCACCTAAAATAACTTTGCATGGAACATTTATAGATGTTTATGGTATAGGCGTTCTTTTATTCGGAAAAAGCGGTATTGGAAAAAGTGAAATTTCGCTTGAACTCGTAAAAAGAGGGCATAGATTAATAGCAGATGATTTGGTGGAAATATTAAAATTGGGAGATAGTGAGCTTATAGGGCGTGGGATAAATATTGTGCAGCATCATATGGAGATAAGAGGAATAGGAATTATAGATTTAAAAAGTTTATTTGGAATAGGAGTCATCAGGGAGCAACAGAAAGTCGAACTGGTCATATTTTTAGAAGAGTGGGAAAATGATAAGGATTATGAACGGTTGGGATTGGAAGAAAAATTTGAAAATATTTTAGGAATAAAAGTTCCTAAAATAGTTTTGCCAGTAAAACCAGGTAGAAATTTAAGTATAATTATAGAAGTGGCTGCAATGATGAGGAGATTAAAAGATCAGGGACACAATACGGCAAAAGAATTAAACAAAACAATAATAAATTGGATGAAAAGAGAAAAAAAAGATGTTTAATTTTAAAAAGTTTATCTATCCGGGAATAAGAATAAAAAGATGGCTTATGCTTTTTATTTTAAGCATTATTGTCTTTGCTTTTGGTTTCTCGGGTATTTTAGGGAATTTGGTTCAACATATAAGGATTGAACAGATTAATGTGGATGATTTTTTTCGAAAGATTCAGCGACTTAAATTTATAGATTTTTTATTTTTATTTCTTGGAATTGCCGGGATAATACTTGCATTAAGAAGATCCTATTTTGCCATTTTGACAATGGCATTTCCTAAAAATGATAAAAAATTTATCGCGCGAATTTATAAAGAAGCTAGGTTAAAAAGAGGACCTAAAATCGCGGCAATTGGCGGTGGAACCGGTTTATCAACACTTCTTAAAGGAATAAAAGAATATACATCAAACTTAGCAGCAATTGTAACAGTTGCAGATGATGGGGGTTCATCCGGGCGTTTAAGGAAAGAATATAATATAATTCCGCCTGGTGATATAAGAAACTGTATTGTTGCTTTAGCAGATGAGGAAGATATATTAAGTAAACTTTTTCAATACAGATTTACAGAAAAAGGAGAACTTAAAGGTCATAATTTTGGGAATATATTTATCACTGCTTTAACTAAAATATCCGGAGATTTTCCAAAGGCGATAAAAGAAATTTCAAAAGTTCTCGCAATACGCGGTCAGGTATTTCCTGTTTCCCTTGATAATATAAAATTAAAAGCAAAATTAAAAAATGGCAAAGAAATTTACGGGCAGTCGAATATTACTAGGTCAAAAATACCTATTGAAAGTGTTCATATTATACCGCCAAATTGTAAACCGTATGAGCAAGCATTAAAAGCTTTGAAAGCGGCTGATGTAATCTTAATAGGACCTGGCAGTCTTTATACAAGCATAATACCAAATCTTTTAATACCACAGGTTAGAGAAATTCTTGAAAATGATAAAATATTAAAGATATATATATGTAATATTATGACCCAACCAGGGGAAACAGATGGGTATACTGTGTCTGATCATATAAAAGCAATATTCAAACATAGTAGTAATAAAGTGATAGATTATGTTCTTGTAAATAATGGAATTCCAAAGGAAGCATTATTGAAAAAATATCGTGCTGAAAATTCATATATAGTAAAAATTGACCGAGAAGAGGTAGCCAAACTCGGGGTTAAATTGATATGTGCAAAACTGATTGAGGAAGGAGAATATATAAGACATTCTCCTTATTTGTTAACAAAAGCAATTATGAAGATTATTGTCACTTAAAAGGGAGGAAATAATGGTTGGTATTCTTTTGGTTTCACATTATACTTTTGCTGAGTCATTAAAAGAAACAGTTGAGTTAATAATCGGGGAAAGAAAAAATCTGGCAGCAGTTTCGATTTCTAAAGATGATAAGATTGATTTTTTTTCTTCAAAATTAAAGCAAGCAGTAGATTCGCTTGATGAAGGAGACGGTGTTTTAATACTTGCTGATATGTTTGGTGGTTCACCGTCCAATGTGGCTCTTTCTCTATATGCGAAAAATGATAGGGTAAAAATTATAACTGGCGTTAATCTTCCTTTGGTTATTGAAGCTTTGATGTATTCGCATAAAAGTTTGACAGAACTTGTCAAAATTATTATGGAGAAGAAGGAAAAAACCATAATAGATGTTAAAGAAATTTTTAATAAAGGAAATAAATAAAAATGCCAATTCTATTAACACGAATAGATGATAGATTAATACATGGGCAGGTTGTTGTTGGCTGGGCCCAGGCATTGAAATCAAATCATATTGTGGTAATAGATGATGATATTGCTGGTAATGAGATGCAAAAATTTTTATTTAGAATGGCAACACCAACAGATATAAAATTATCAATTTTAACAATAAAAGAAGCTGCTGAAATAATAAAAAAACGTGGATTTGATGAAGATTATACAATTTTACTTTTAAAATCACCGGAAAATGCATATAAATTGATAAAGGCTGGTGGTAAGCTTTCTTCAATAAATATTGGTGGGATGCATTTCGGTGAAGGAAAAATTCAGCTTTTTGATGCTGTTTTTGTAGATGAAAAAGATATTGAATATATTGAGTTATTAAATAAAGAAGGGGTGGCTTTGGAAGTCAGAATGGTTCCTACAGACCAAAAAAAAGATGTGATAAAAGTTATAGATGAAAAAATAAAAAAGAAAGAGAATAAATAATGGAATTGGAAAAAATTTTTTTACTCTCAATAATTGCAGCACTAATTGAACTGGATGCTTATTATATAGGTATGTTTTTAATCGCACAACCTTTAATAATAGGCGGTATAACAGGTTATTTTCTTGACAATATTTATGTTGGTATAATAATAGGAAGCGTTGTTCAATTAATCTGGATTAATAATCCACCAGTTGGCGCTTTTGTTCCGCCTTCCACTGTAACAATTTCATTTATTTCAACAGTTTATTCTATTATTTTTTTAAAATTATTATCCAATGCAAATCAGGATGCTATTTTTATGTTTTCTTTGTTAATAGGTATTCCATCAGGATATTTTGTTGGTCAGATAGATATATGGCATAGAAAATTAAATACAAAAATAATGCACCTTTTTGAAGACAAAATCAAACAATGTAAACTATTATATCTAATAATAATTCAATTTTTATCTATAATTATAAAAATTTTATCAAATATAATATTGTTTTTACTTATCATCGTCTTTGGGATTTCACTGGCAGAGAAAATATATTTATCTTTGCCATTACAGCTTATAAGGGCTTTAACAATATCTTTTTGGATAATGCCTGTTGTTGGATTGGCAGTGGTATTTAATATGTTGTATTCAAAAGAAGGCGCAAGGTCTCACGGAATAGCATTTTTTTTATCCTATTTTGTTTTCTTTCTTACAAATGATAAGATAAATTTGCCTTTTTTTATTAATTTAATAATTATTTTAGGATTCTTAATTTCTTTGTATTTAGTTTTTAAAGGAGAAAGAAAGTTAAATGAAAAAAATTAATATTTTTACTTTACTTTTAAGCGGATTAAAATTAAATTTTTTACAGGCGGCTTGGAATTTTGAGAGATTGCAAAATATTGGTTTTTTATTATCAATTTACAAAATATTAAAGATTATATATAAAAACAACATTGAAAATTTGAAAATTGCAATAAAAAGGCATCTTGAATTTTTTAATACCCATATATTTTTTTCATCTGCTGTACTTGGTATGGTAAGCAGGTTGGAAGAGGACCTTGATAATTCTGATCCGGAAAAGAAAAACAAAGAAATTGAGAATGCAAAAATAGGAGTGATGGGTCCACTTGCTGCAATTGGCGATTCCATTTTTTGGTCTGCAATAAAACCATTTGCTTTACTGACTGGCATAGGATATACATATCTTATGGGATTTAATGCAGATTCTTTGATTTATGGCTCTATTATTTCTATTATTATTTATAATATACCAAGAATTTTTGTAAAATATTATCTATTAATAAAATCATATTATGATTATCAGAAACTTTTTACTTTATTGCAGCAAATTAAATTTCAACATTTAATAAAAGTTATAAAAATAACAGGAATGATTTTACTGGGAGTAATTTCAGCTGGTTATCTCTATAAAAAGAATCTAAATTTTATTCCGGTAAGAGCAATAGATAATTTTTTGTTAGTGATAATTTTTATTTTGATTACATTGGCGTTAAAGAGAAAAACTTCTATTTCTAATATTTTAATAGCGATAATTGTATTATCTGTCTTTATATCATATATAATAGGGTGAAGAAAAATGCAATTTTCAAAAAAAGTTAAAGTGATCAATAAATTGGGTTTTCATTTAAGAGCTGTTGCTGTATTTGTAAAGGAAGCAGAAAAATATAAGTCTACAATAAAAGTAAGAAATAATGATATAGAGGCAGATGGTAAAAGTATTATGGGGCTTATGACATTAATAGCTTCTGAAGGGACGGAGATAGAGATAAAGGCAGAGGGACCGGATTCCAAAGAAGCAGTTAATAACCTTGTCAAAATTGTTCAAAATAAATTTGGAGAGGAAGAATAATGTTTAAAGGAATAGTAGCATCACCTGGAATTGCCATAGGCCCAGTTATGCTTTTAACAAAAAAATCAGAAGAGATATTAAAAAATAAAAGAACTATTTTGTCAGTGGAAGATGAAAAAGAAAAATTTAAAATAGCTTTAGAAAAAACCAAAAATGATATAATAAATATTAAAGAAAAAATTATTTATGATATCGGTTCAAAAGAAGGAGATATTTTTAATGCATATTTGCAATTATTACATGATCCTGGTTTTGTAGGAAAAACAGAACAGATTATAAGAGAACAAAAGGTTAATATTGAATTTGCATTAGGACAGGTTCTTCAAAATTATCTTGAATTTTTCAATAAAATATCAGATCCATATTTAAAAGAAAGAAGCAGAGATATTTCAGGATTGATCGAAAGAATTATAAAAAATATTTCTGAAACACATGCAATTGAACAAAAAAAAGTTTCAGGTAAATTTATAATAGTGGCAGAAGATTTAACGCCAACAGATACTGCGGAACTCGATAAAACAAAGGTGTTGGGTTTTATTACAGAAAAAGGAACCCAGACATCTCATACGGCTATAGTTGCAAGAGCGCTTGAGATACCGGCGGTAGTTGGAGTAAAAGATATAACATCAAACGTAAAAAATGGAGATTTGGTAATAATTGATGGAGATAGGGGATTTGCTGTTGTTAATCCTTCACAAAAAGTTTTAAATACATATAAAGAAGAACAGAAAAAATATTTATTAAAAAATAAAGTACTTAAAAAGTTAAAAAAACTAGAAAGTAAAACACAGGATAATAGAAAAATAGAACTTAATGCAAATATTGAATTTGCAGAAGAAATTGGTTCTGTTTTAGAAAACAATGCCGATGGAATAGGTCTTTTCAGGACAGAATTTATTTATATAAACAGGGCAAATTTACCAACAGAAGAAGAGCAATTCAATATTTATAAAACTGTTGTACAAAAAATGGGGAAAAAACCAGTAACAATAAGGACATTGGATATCGGGGGCGATAAATATCTCCCTTATTTCAAAATACCACCGGAACAAAATCCTTTTTTAGGTTTAAGAGCAATAAGGTTATCACTGGTCAATATAAGTATATTTAGTGTTCAGATAAGAGCAATTTTGCGTGCGTCGGCATTTGGCAATATTAAAATTATGTTTCCAATGATAACTGTCGTTGAAGAATTTTTAGAAGCTAAAAAAATTGTTGAGGAAATAAAAGCAGAATTAAAAAAGAAAAAAGTAAATTTTGATGAGAATATAAAAATAGGTGCTATGATAGAGGTGCCATCAATTGTATTATTATCAGATGAACTTGCAAAATATGCGGATTTTTTTAGCATAGGAACTAATGATTTAGTTCAATATACGCTAGCAGTTGACAGAGGAAATGAAACAGTAGCCAAATTGTATGATAATCTTAATCCAGCGGTTTTAAAATTAATTAAGATGGCGGTGGAAAGTGCGCATAAGAATAATTTAAAAATTTCAGTATGTGGTGAAATGGCAGCTGACCCTGTAATTGCCTTTCTTTTAGTTGGATTAGGTGTGGATGAGCTTTCTATGAATTCTGCTTCAATTCTTAATGTGAAAGGATTAATCAGAAATATTAAATTTCAAGATGCAATTGAAGTTGCAGATGCTGTTTTAAAGATGAAAAATTCAGTTGAAATTAAAAATTTTTTATTTGAAAAATTAAAAAATAAATTAAAGGGGAAGGAAAAATTATGAAAATAAAAAAAGCAGTTATTCCGGTTGCGGGTCTTGGAACAAGATTTTTACCATACACAAAGGTTGTTCCTAAAGAAATGTTGCCAGTATGGGATATTCCAATCATACAATTTATTATAGAAGAAGCAATAAATTCGGGTATAGAAAGTGTATTATTTGTGACTTCAAAAGAAAAGTACAGCATAGAAGATTATTTTGACAGGAATTTTTATTTGGAGTATTTTTTAAATAAAAATAAAGATAAAGAAAAATTAAGTGTATTGAATCGTATACCACAGAATTTTAGAATTTACTCAGTAAGACAGAAAGAGGCACGCGGTTTAGGAGATGCTATTTTACATGCTGAGGATTTTATTGCAGAAGAATTTTTTGCAGTTTTTTTGCCTGATGATCTTATTTTTTCACAAAAGCCTGTAATGAAACAGATGATAGAGGTTATGGAAAATTATAATAAGCCAGTTTTGGGTGTTGAAAAAGTCCCTTGGAAAATGGTAAATTCATACGGAATAATAAAACCGCGAAAAATTAAAAAAAGAATTTTTGAAATACTAGATATGATAGAAAAACCAGATATAAAAGATGCGTTTTCTAATTTAGGGGTAGTTGGCAGATATATTTTACCCGGAAATATTTTTAGTTTTATAAAAAAAACAAAACCGGGAGTGAAAGGGGAAATACAGATAACAGATTCTTTGCGTATTTTAATGAAAGAGCAGGGGATATTGGCATACGAATTTGAAGGAATAAGATGCGACACAGGAAACAAATATGATTATTTACTTGCCATTTTAACATATGCTAGTATGCATAAAGAATTAAGAAAAAAAATAAAAAGGGATATAAAAAAAATATTTAAAATAAATTTATAGCACTAACGTTAATAGAAGAAGAGGGATTTGATGTTGAAGGATAATTTTATTATTAAAATAAACACGGAAAAAGTAAAAGAGAATTTTAAAAAAAAGTTTAGTAATTTTAATATTGAAAATATTTTTGATGCCTTAGAATTTAATTTTTTAGAATACTCTTTTAAAGATTTTAAATTAATTTTAAAAGTTGATATAAAAAAAAAAATAGAATCTGACTTTCTTAATGAATTAAAAAAACATATAGAAGAACAATCCAGAATAAAAGTTATTTTCGTTTTTAATTTTTTATGCGATATTGATTTGACTTTTTTAATAAAAAATTACTGGGACTTTTTTCTTGATTTTTTAGGAGATATTTCTGCGTGGTTTGAAAATACAACTACGCAAGTCATTGATGATAAACTAATAATTTACTGTCACAATAATTATGTTTATAAAAAAATTCAGGAAGATGAAATAAAGAGTCAATTTCAAAAATTTTTAAATAGATTTTTTTCAAAAGACATAAAATACGAAGTAAAACTAGATGAAAAATTTATAAAACGTGATTTAAATTCTATTAAAATTGAAGAATCTTCAAAACATAAAATCATTGAAAGCCAGATTTTGACTTCTTTAGAAATAAAAGGGAAAGCAATTAGTATTTCTGATATAGGAAAAGAAGGAAAGTATGTAATAGAAGGAGATATTTTTTTCAGTGAAAACTTTTTAAGAGAATATAAGGCAGATAAATTTATACTGCTGTTTTATCTTACAGATTATTATAATTCAATTAAACTGAAAGCATTTGTAGATAAGCATGATGGTCTAATTTATGCTTTGCCGGATTTAAAAACAGTAAAAGCGTTAGTTGAGGTTAAATATGATGAAAAAGAAGAGGGGCTTGTGGGAACAGTATTAAAGATGCAGGAGATATCAAAAAATGAAATTTTAGATAATGCAGAAGAAAAAAGAATAGAATTTCATGCTCATACAAATATGAGCGCTATGGATTCAGTTATTAATATAAATAATTATATAAAAACAGCAAAAAAATGGGGGCACAAGGCAATTGCCATAACTGACCACGGAGTTGTTCATGCTTTTCCAGAAGCATACAAAATAGCTAAAAAACATGGTATAAAAATAATATTTGGTATGGAAGGTTATCTGGTTCAGAATAAAGAAAGTTATCGTAAAGATAATTATAGTCATATTATCTTAATTGTTAAAAATAAAATAGGACTTAAAAATTTATATAAGTTGGTGTCAAAATCGCATATTGATTATTTTTATAAAAAACCCAGGTTGCCAAAAGAAATCATTTCTGAATACAGGGACGGGTTACTTTTAGGTACAGCATGTTATCTCGGTGAATTGTATCAGGCCATATTGAGTAAAAAAGATGAAAAAGAGATAGAGAATATAGTTAAATTTTATGATTTTTTGGAAATACAGCCGGTTGCAAATAACAGATTTTTAATCAGAGAAAAAAAATTAAATTCTGATGATGATATAAAGAATATAAACCGACAGATTTTTGAACTCGGAGAAAAATTTTCAAAACCGGTTATTGCTACCGGAGATATACATTTTTTAAAACCGGAAGACAAAGTTTTTAGACAGGTTTTAATGGCTGGTCAGGGTTATGAAGATCTTGAAGCTGATGCATCTGCTGAGCTTTATTTCAGACCCACAGATGAAATGCTTGCAGAATTTTCTTATCTTGGTAAGAAAGAAGCGTATGAAGTGGTAATTCTTAATCCAGAGAAATTAAATAATTTAATAGATAGCGATATTAAACCAATTCCAGATGAATTATATGCGCCAGAACTTGAAAATGCAAATGAAGAAATTGTGAAGTTAACCGAAGAAAGAGCAAAAAGTTTATATGGGGTTAAAATGAATGATATTGTGCGAAACAGAATAAAAACAGAACTCGAGTCAATAATTAAAAATAAATTTTCTTCTCTTTATATAATTGCAAAAAGAATGGTTGAAAAGTCAATGGAGAAAGGTTATATCGTTGGTTCTAGAGGTTCTGTTGGCTCCTCTTTTGTTGCATTTTTATGTGGCATATCTGAAGTTAATCCTTTACCTGCACATTATTTATGTTCATCCTGTAAATATATAGAATTTGTTAATACTGATGTGGTTGGCATTGATCTTGAAGATAAAAAATGTCCACAGTGTGGGCAAAAATTAGGCAAGGATGGATTTAATATACCATTTGAAACTTTTGTTGGTTTTAAAAGAAATAAACCGCCGGATATTGATCTTAATTTTGCAGGCGAGATTCAAGATTATATTCATAAATTTGTCATAGATATGTTTGGCAGTGACAGGGTTTACAGAGTTGGAACAATTGTCACAATAAAAGAGCAAGCAGTTAAAAAAGATTTTATTAATAAATTTTTAGAAAAAACAGGAAAAAAAGTAAATAATGCTGAAATTGAGAGGCTAGCAATGGGATGTTCAGGAGTAAAAAGATCAACAGGGCAGCATGCCGGTGGTTTGATTTTAATTCCGGAAAGTAAAGAGATATATGACTTCACTCCGATTCAATTTTCACCGGAAAAAGATATAATAACTACGCATTTTGATTATCAATGGTTGGAAAAATCAATAGTAAAAATAGATGCCTTAGGACATGATTTACCGACAAGTTTAAACAGATTGTGTAAGGATATTAATATAAAAATAGAGGATATTCCGCTTGATGATAAAAAAGTATTACAGATATTTAGGGATATAAAAGTTTTAAAAGTAAATCCTGATAATTATGAATATCCAGTTGGTACTTTGGGGATACCGGAGTATGGAACAAGATTTGTAAGAAAAATTTTATCTGTTGCCAAACCTAAAAATTTTAGTGAATTAATTTATATTGCTGGTTTATCTCATGGAAAAAATGTGTGGGAAAATAATGCGGAAGAACTTTTAAAAAGTAAAAAAGTAACATTGAGTGATGTTATTTCAGTAAGGGATGACATAATGAATTACTTGATTAAAAAAGGGGTGCAAAGCGAGAAAGCATATGAAATAACGGAAAGAGTGAGAAAAAAAGATACCACAATACAAAAAGAAGATGAAGAAATAATGAGAAAGCACAAAATTCCTGAATGGTATATTGAATCTTGTAAAAAAATTACTTATATGTTTCCAAAAGCCCATGCGTCTGCTTATGCAATAATGTCAGTTCGCATTGCTTTTTTTAAAGTTTACCATCCGCTTTATTTTTATGCTGATTATTTTACACGACAGCTTGATGTATTCAAATACGAATTTGCATTTTTAGATATAAGCAAAATAAAAAGTCAAATAAGAGATTTAAAAATAAAAAAACAGAGAAACCCAAAAGAAGAAAAGCAACTGGAAATACTCGAGGTTATTTTCGAGATGAAAGAGCGCGGTTTTGAATTTTTAAATGTGGATTTATATGAATCTTCAACATCTGTGTTTAAAGTAATGAACAATAAAATAATATTGCCGTTAAGGGTGGTTCCGGAGCTCGGAGAAAAAGCAGCCAGGATTTTTGAAGAAGAAAGGAAAAAATCCAGATTTTCATCACTTGAAGATTTAGTGAAACGCACGCATATAAATAAAAATGTTTCACAATTTTTTAAGGAAAATAATATTTTAAATGATATTCCTGAAACCGAACAGATAGCATTATTTTAAAATGATGAATTTGAAAAAAGAATATTTCATTGGTTTTCTTTTATTATCAATTGTAATTTTTTCTACTGTTGATATTTTATTTGAAAATTTTTATAATTACAAACTATATTTTTTTTATTTAATTTTTTTATCACTTATTCCATATCAAATAAAAGATGTCAGATTAAAAGTAAAAGAATTTTTAAGTATAATTTACTTTGGATTTTCATTAATCCTGATTATTGTTTCTCAATATATTTTTTCTTTTTTTGAGTCCAGTATAGTAATTTATGGAATATTATCTGTATTTATTGGATTTGTATTTTTGATATTTTTTTATGTTAATAATTATAAGGAAAATAGCGATACGTATAAAATGCCGTTTAAAATAGAAATTATTTTATTAACTTTTATTTTACTTGTTGGGATTTATATGCGAATATTTAACTTGGAAAAAATTCCTGCTGGTATATGGTTTGATGAAGCTCAGAATGGAAATGAAGTTATAAATATTTTAGAAAATGATGAAATAACAGTTTTTATTCCAAGGTTTACTCAGATGCCGGCAATGTTTTTTTACATAGCGGCTTTTTTGTGTAAAATATTCGGGGTAGATATAATTACATTAAGAGCAGTTTCAATAATTACAGGTGTTTTATGTATTATTGCATTTTATTTTTTAATAAAACATTTATTTAAAGATTCGAGGTATGCATTAGGTGGGGCTTTTTTACTGGCAACTTCGCGCTGGCATATAACTTTTTCACGCCTTGCGTTTTTAGGAATGCTTTCTGTTTTATTGATTATAATATTTTTTTATTTTTATTTTAAAACAATTGACGAAAAAAGAAAAGATTGCGCGCTTTATTCTGGATTTACTTTGGGATTGAGTTTATACAGTTTTACTTTGCCATATTTTGCGGTAATTTATGCTTTTTCACACAATATTTTTATTTTGGTAAAAGGACCTGTTATTTACTTTAAAAAGTATTTTAAATTTTTTTTAATACTTTTTTTGATGCTTATTATTACGTCGTTTCCTTTGCTTTTTTATGCTTTCAAAAATTTCAATGATTTTACTGCGCGTGTAAAAGATGTTAGTATAATGAATGATATCAAATCAGAAAAAAGCATAATGCCGGTTTTCAGAAATATTTATAGATATTTGCTGACGTTTAATTTTGCAGGTGACTATAATGGCAGACATAATTTATATAAAAAGCCACTTTTAGATGAAGTGACAGGTGTTTTGTTCATATTAGGTTTCTTAATAAGCCTAATTAGAAAAAGTTATCGTAAATACTTTTTTCTTTTTTTGTTAATGCTACTTCCAGGAATTCTTACTGTGAATATTGAGGCACCACAGGCATATAGAATACTGGGCGCCAGCCCCTTTGTTTATTTGCTTGTTTTAATTGCTCTTAAAGAAATTATGAATGTGTTATTGAACATAAAAGGCAATAAAATTTTTTTAGATATATTTTTAATTACAGTTTTAATTACTTCAGGAGTTATTAATTATAATCAGTATTTTATTTTATATCCAAAAGAAAAGGCATCGTATATGGATTTTTCACCGGAGGCAAACGGTATAGGAAAGTTTATAAATGAAAACCAAAAAGATTATTATATTTTAGTATCAAAGGCGCAGAATATGTATGGGTTTTATTTTTGGGAACAAAGACAGATTCTGCAGTTTATGACCTATAAAAGGTCAAAGTTCGATTATTTGGAAGATTATAATAGAATTACTGTTGACAAATTGATAGAAAAAAAAGGAATAGCTGTTATAGTAAGACCTTCAGATGAAAAATACATAGAAAGAATTGAAAGGGAATATCCGGATGCTAGAAAGAAAGATTTTATTAATTATTTTAATGGTGAAATATTATATATTGTTTATTTTATCGATATTGATAAAATAAAGAAAAGCAATAGTGGCGAATTCATTATATATAAATAAAAAAAGGAAGATTAAATGGAAGAAAACAAAAATTTTAAAATAGAAAAAAATATTATAGTAATTGATGAGGATTTAAAAATTAGTCAAGCAATAAAAAAAATAAGACGAGCATCCCACGATGTAATGATTTTTTATGTGTATGTCATAGATAAATTTGGTGTTTTAAGAGGAGTTCTGCCATTGAAAAATTTATTTTTAGCTGAAGAAAAAAGAAAAGTTAAAGATGTTATGATAAGAGAACCGATTACCATTTCAGAAAAATTATCAGATGAGGAAATTCTTGAAATATTTAATAGAACCAAATTTTTAGCATTGCCTGTTGTGGATGATGCGTATCGTCTGAAGGGAATAATAACTTACAAAAATGCTGTTGATGTGATAAGAAATGAAAGTGCAGAAGATGTTTTAAAAATTCACGGTGCTGATATACACATATTTGATGAAACATTTTTAAAAAGAATAAAAATAAAACTACCCTGGCTTTTAACGAGCGTGATAAGCGGTATTATATGCGGCTGGATTTTGAATAAATTTGAAGTTGCTTTACAAAATGCAATAGCTCTTGCATTTTTTATACCGCTTATTACTGCTATGGGTGAAAGCGTTGCGAGTCAAACATCAGCCATTATTATAGAAGGTATTGCAATAAATAAAATAGATGTGAAGAACACGCGGAGATTGCTTTTTTTTCAGATGATGGAAAGTATGATTATTGCGTTAATAATAACATTGATTGTGTTTTTTTTAACAGTTTTCTGGCTCAAGAACTTTTTTGTGATAAAAGTGATTGGGATTACCATATTTTTTGGAATAATAATTGCAACAATAATGGGGACTTTAGGTCCAATAATATTAAAAAAATCAGGTTTTAACCCGGCAGCTGCAACAAGTTCAATAGTTCTTGCTTTATCAGATATATTAATTTTAGTATTTTATTTTTCAGTTGCGATATTGTTGAATAAATAATTAAAAAATCACTATCTTTTCAATCCTGCTTTTTGCTAGTTTTCCTTTATTGTCTTCTACAAAAATAATATAATAATACGTTCCACGGGCGAGATTTTTTATATATAGTGATTCTATTATTACTTCATTTGTTCCTGCTGAAAAAGATTTTTCCATTATTTTTTCAGATATTAACCTGAATGCTATTGTATATAATCTAAATGTGAATTTTGTTGCTGATTTGGATATTTTAAATTTAACAGTTATATTGGTGTTTTTATCAATAATCGGATTTGGATAGGTAATAACCGGGGTTTCCTGAATTATTTCAAGATTATCAGTTTCGGTTAAAGTGGGTGTTGGTGTTTGTGTGTGTGTATTAACAGGACTTGGCGTTGATGTAAAAGTGCTTGTTGTTGTATTTGTAGGTGTTTGCGTTTTAGTAAAAGTGCTGGTAAATGTTGTTGTTGATGTCATTGTAAAAGTGTTTGTGTTTGTCCAAGTTGGTGGTTGAGTTCCTGTTGTTGTTTGTGTTGGTGTTGAAGTACTGGTAAAAGTTAAGGTTTGTGTGTTAGTTTGACTTATAGTTGATGAAGGTGTATATGTTGCTGTGTTTGTTGTTGTAAAAGTAAATGTAAAAATATTGGTGGGTATTTGCGTATTTGTGTATGTGTTTGTTGGTGTATATGTTACTGTGACTGTTGATGTATTTGATGGCGTCCAGGTTGGTGGTTGTGTTCCTGTTACTGTTTCTGTTGAAGTATAAGAACTTGTGAATGTATTTGTTATTGTGGGAGTTGAAGTTCGTGTCTGGGTGTTGGTTGGAGTATTACTAGGCGTATTTGTGCCTGTTTGTGTTCCTGTCATAGTTACAGTATTTGTTGATGTTCTGGTTGAAGTGTTAGTTGCTGTATTTGTGATGGTGTTTGTTAATGTGCTAGTTAGCGTATAGGTTAAAGTATTTGTATTAGTTGCTGTATATGTTGGGGTGCTGGTTCTTGTTGAAGTTGACGTATTTGTTATAGTATTTGTAAAAGTGTTTGTAGATTGTTGGGTAAAAGTTGATGTATTTGTTGTAGTATGGGTATTTGTGTTTGTTGGGGTAAATGTCCTTGTGAATGTATCTGTTGGAGAGAATGTATTTGTTCTTGTAAAGGTAAAGGTGCTTGTAGGTGTGGCAGTTGGTGGTGGATTGGTAAAGATTATGTTATCTATGTAAAAAGTTCCTTGGGCAGTGGGGCTGAATAAAATACCTATGAATCTTACTGCTTTTAAATCAATTTTTTTATTTCCGTTTTGATTACCAGCCCAGGGTGATAATGAAAACTGTGCAAGGGGAAGTTGAATATGTTCCCAGTTTCCGGTTCCTGTTCCACTTGGACCTATGTATTGCTCATCATCGCCTCCATTTAATGTAGATTCTCTTAAAAAAGAACCCCATAATACACCCGCAGGCACTTTTATATCAAATTCAAGATGTGTAGGAGTAAAACAGGTTGTTGCATTATAATACCCTAAACCACTGTCATAATAGGAAGCAAAATTAAAATTTACCCCCCAACTCCCAGATTGACCAGCATTAAATACACATCGTGCACCCCAACTAGAAGGAAAACCAGCTGTATTTTCGCGGAAAATAGAACCAGATGCTCCTCTTGCTGTGTCTGCAACTACTTGAGAATTTGGATTTAAACCTTGTTGAAAATCTTCAAATACGCCACACTGATTTACAGGCGTAGGGGTAAAAGTTGGGAATGTTTGGCAGCTTGTATTTTTTATTGCGGTCCACAAATCGGTTTTTGAGCCACATTGGGATATTTCCCAGATTGCTATTCCTGGGCGAGAATATTGTTTAACATATTTTATTTTATCTGTGTATCCCTGAGCATCTGTGAACCACTGACCGTTATAATTACCTTCACAGTAATTTGTGTTATAAGATCCTGTGCCAGATGCATCTTTCCACCAGACATGTCCAGGTGTTGAATACATAGGTAACCCCAATATAAATTTATTAGCAGGGAAACCACGGGCAATTACGTTTTTACCAAAACCATCAATAGATGCTTCAAAAATATAATGAGCAGCAGATTCGATAGTAACTCCGGGATTACGTAAAGGTGCATTTGCTGGATTACCCCAGTCATAACCGCTATGTATACAATAATCAACCACATTTGCAAGAGCCAAAAAATCATAGCCGTCATCATACCAGCCCGGCGAAGTATAAAAAGACTGTCTCTTATACACATCT
>JAOAAI010000190.1 GCA_026418955.1 Candidatus Goldiibacteriota bacterium
AGGTGTTGCTATATATTGTTCTGTGGCTTTTGTTATATCAGGAATTTGAGCATTTAATAAAATTCTAGCACCAGAAAAAGGGACTCTATTAGGACTTTTTTCAGCTGCACCAACAACTATTGTATCAACTATTACTTTATCTCTTTTTATTAAATCAATATGATCTGATGTATAAGAATCAACAACCATATTTTCTTCTGATGCTACCATTGTGGATACCTTGGCAAGTTCCATATCCTTATCTTTTATCTCATCTATATTTTGTTTAAAAGCAACCAATGCATCATGAGTCCTACTAAAAATTTCTGTGTAAAGTTTGGTAAAATCAATTAAAACCTTAGCAATAGCATCTGATTTTGGAGCAAAGGAATCTCTAGCTTTTTTATCCTCTGGTGATAATTTATGTCCCTTCTGTAAAATATTAAAATATGAATTAAGTATTTCAAAATTCATTTTAAAATTTTTTAGCCGATTTGGATCAATATTGGCAATTTTTTCTATTAAAGGCAAAACTGTTCTTGAAATATTTGCTCCTGCTTTTACAGCATCATTTCTTTTCCATTCAAGAGTTGCTTTTAATTTTTTGGGGTCTATTTTTTCTTCTTTTGTTTTCTTTTTTTTACCTGTTGTATCTATTAACTCAAGCTTTCCTTCTGCAATCATCTTCCATTTTTCAAGAACGGAAACAACAATATTTGTAAATTGGCTCTCTTCCTTTTTATCAAAATTCTCTAATAACCAATTGTATATATTTGTATCAAGAAGCTCTATAACTTTTCCATTTATTTCTACTTTATCTGCAATTGCTCCGGTATTTAAAAATAACATTTGATGTCTGTTTAATTTATTCATTCTTTCATTAATTAAACAGGAAACAAGAGTATTATAAGCATTTCTTAATTTATTCACTTTAATAACATCATCTATTTTATTACCGCTATCTGTTTTTTCTCTGACATAGAATTCAATAGCATCAAGTACTGTCTCCTGAACCTCTGAGTTAATACCCTCAAATACTTTATTTATTGCCTCTCCCTGTGCAATTGTTTCTGTATCAGCCATATTATTATCTCCTTTTGTAAAAAAGTTTTATCTTATGAAACATTTAACTAAAAAATTTTATTTTACAAATTATGAAAATTTTTATTTATTACTTGATAATCTTTTAGTTAATGTTTCGTTGATAATAGAAGATATTTTTGGATTTTTCATCAATATTTTTTTAAAATCTGCTTTATCAAGCACAAATAACTCTGTTGGTTCTTCGGCAATTACAGTTGCAGTTCTTGGTAAATCTGTAATAAGTGCCATTTCACCAAAAAAATCACCAGTTGTAAGTGTCGCCACCTTATTAGAAATTAAACCTTTTTTAATATGAACCGAGACCTCACCAGAACCAATTATGTAAAATTTGTCCCCGATTTCACCCTGTTTTATTATTTTTTCACCCTTTTTTGCTTTTCTTTTTCTCAATGCCTGGATTAGTTCATCCAGTTCGCCAAAACTCAAATTATAAAAAAAATCAACTTTCTGCAATGCATTACGAAGCATTGAAAAATCATCTTGAATATTTGGCATTTCTCACCTCTTGAAATATACAATTATTTTAATATCTATATATTTTTTTGTCAATAAAAAATTTTTGGTGATTTGGGAATAAGGAAAAACATGGTATACACTTGAAAAAATTAAAAATATTGAATAAAGAAAGGCTAAATGCTCTTGAAAAGATAATAAAAGGTAAAAAAGAAAAATAAGGAAAAGAGGTGGGTATATAAATATATCCCCTAGCAGAGATCTTTTATTT
>JAOAAI010000086.1 GCA_026418955.1 Candidatus Goldiibacteriota bacterium
AGATGTGTATAAGAGACAGATTTCACAGGTTCATGGGTTTACACCATACTTTCTGTTTTTTTAGGGTTGTTAGTGGATGCAGACCATGTCATAGATTATATACGAGAAGAAAAAAGATTTGATTTCAAAGATATGTTTATAAAATCATATCTTGGTGATTTTAAAAAATTATACGTTATTTTTCATGCTTATGAATATATACCTTTAGCCTGGTTAATTTCATTTTTATTAAAGGATTGGACTTTTGGGATAGTTTTCACTATTTCTTATCTTTCTCATATGATACCGGATCAATTAGCAAACAACACAAAACCTTTTGGATATTTTTTTATTTATAGATTTATAAAAAAATTCAGTATGAAAGAACAATTTTATTTTCCAGAAGGAGTTGAACCAGGTTATATAAGAAAAAGACAAAGATAAAATTCGGTGAGTTATGTATGAAATTTTAATTGTGGAAGATAATGATGAATTGAGGAACATATTAAAAGAATCTCTTGATGAAAATGACTATTCTGTTTTTATATGTGAAAATGGGGAAGATGCTATAAATTTAATAAATGAAAGATATTTTGATGTTATTATAACAGATTTAAAACTTCCTGAAAAAGATGGTTTAGAAGTGCTTGCTGCTGCTAAACAAAAAAATCCAAATACAGAGGTCATCGTGATTACTGCTTATGGTACTATTGATAAAGCAGTAACAGCGATAAAAAAAGGGGCATCTGAATTCTTAACCAAGCCACTTTCACTTGAATATCTTAAGATGCTTGTTTCAAAAGTGATAAGCAACAGAAAAATAAGAGATGAAAATATATATCTTAAAAATTTAACTCGTGGGAAGATAATAGGTATATCAGATAAAATAAAAGAGATTTTACAATTTGTTGAAAAGGTTGCTGATACTGATGCGACTGTTCTTATTACAGGTGAGTCAGGAACAGGCAAAGAATTAATAGCAGAGGAAATTCACTATAAAAGTGCAAGAAAAGATTTTCCACTTATAAAGGTAAATTGTGCTGCGTTGGCTCCTGGAGTTTTAGAATCAGAATTGTTCGGTCATGAAAAAGGAGCTTTCACAGATGCTCTTTATTTAAAACGTGGTAGATTTGAACTTGCAGACAAAGGCACCATTTTTTTAGATGAAATTGCAGAATTACCTTTAAATTTGCAGGTAAAACTTTTAAGGGTTTTACAGGATAAATCATTTGAAAGGGTTGGTGGAGAAAAAAATATAAAGGTAGATGTCAGGTTAATAGTTGCAACCAATAGGGATTTAAAACAGGAAGTAAAGGAAGGCAGATTCAGAGAAGATTTGTATTATAGATTTAATGTTGTGGAAATAAACATGCCAGCGCTGCGTGAAAGAAAAGAAGATATACCCTTACTTGTGGATTATTTTCTTAAAAAATATGCTGATCTTGCAAAGTTTAAAGTGAGAGGTATTTCAAAAGAAGCAATAGAAAAATTGATGTCATATGATTATCCTGGGAATATCAGAGAACTTGAGAATATAATACAGAGAATTTTAGTCACTGCAAAAAGTGAAGTTATAAATGTTGATGATATCCCTTATGAAATAACCAATTTTATAGAAAAAGATTATAAAAAAGCAGGTCTTGTGCAAAGAGTTAATGAATATGAGAAAAATATAATAATCAGTGTTTTAAATCAGACAAAAGGAAATAAAGTGGAAGCGGCAAAAATATTAAAAATAACTAGACCAACTCTTTTGGCTAAGATGAAAAAATATAAAATAAAGTGATTATATGAAAAAAATAATTTTTATTTTTTTAGTTCTTTTAATAACTATATTTATAAGTGCTTCTGAAAAGAAAAATTTAAATGATTTTATTAATGAAGCGGATAACATAGCAGCAGAGATTGCAAAAGTCACAGGAGAATTAAATAACCAGAAGATAAAATACGAAGAAAAAATAAAAAAAATAGAAATTTTAAAAAATAAAAAAAGTGATTTTTTTCTTGAAAATTTTATTAATGGTTTATTACTTAAATATTATCTGGGAAATGCCAATAACCTTGCTTTCAAAATTTCCAATCTCACAAAAAAACACAGAGAATTAAATAATGATTATTTCACCATTGTTTCTCTTTTATTAACTGAATACGGTGAAAAAATAAGAAACTGCATAAAAAACAAATGCAAAGAACTTAAAAAGTTATATGAAGATAGGATTAAGTGGCTGGATATCGTAAAAAATTATGAAAATTATATTGGGGTTGATTTGGCTTTTAATATTTTTGAAAAAAATTATGATGAGAAATCAAAAAAGGATTTGGTTGAATATCTTGAAAAAAAATTAATTCAAATAGATCAGCGAATATACCTACTAGAAGATGAGATAAAAATAGATATTTTACTTAAAAACAACAGTTTTAAAACAGATGATAAAAAGATAAAAGAGATAAATGAAAAGATAAAAGAGTTGAAAAATTTGAAATATGTATTAAAAGAAAAAATAAATGAATTTTGTAAATAAAAAATTACTTGTGTTGAATCATATATTTTGGGAAGTAATTTAAATGTATAAAAAGATATTATTGATTTTTGTTTTTTTTATATTTTCTTTTGGTTTTATCAGTGCAATTTCATATATCATTGACGATTTTGAAGACGATGAATTTGTAGTAAATAATATTGGTGGTGGGTGGTATGAGTTTGCAGACCCTGCAACTTCATCTATTTCAAGAACAGTAATCACTGGCGATGTTCCTTCTGGTGGTGGTATGTATTCGGCAAGAATTTCAGGTAGTGTTATAGGCGCGATTGACTCCTGGGCATCTATTGGTGCTGGGACGAATTTAAATCCAGTGGCAACCCCGGAAAATTTAAATCTAACAACAGGTATTCGTTTACATATGAAAGGCAATTATGGTACAGGGACAAATGTTGCTTTTAGAATTCAAATTGTTTCAACAAATATTACTGATTACTCATTTTGGTATTTTTCCTGGACTCCGCAGTCAAACTGGACTTATGTAACCATCCCGTGGACATCTTTTAATCCACCTGGCTGGGGACAGGGAAATGGAATGACTCTTACCCAGGTATTATCTCAGGTTCAGGCAATACAATTTGTCATTGCAGATACAACCGGTGGGGCAGTAAATAATACAGGAAATAACTGGTATATAGATAATATTGAAATATATGGTGTGATGACTCCTACTTTTACTTTTACACCCACTCCCTATGCGGGTACACCGACA
>JAOAAI010000111.1 GCA_026418955.1 Candidatus Goldiibacteriota bacterium
GGCTATAACAAAAAAAGATGTTGAATATATTGCAAATTTATCGCGACTTACAATTTCTGATTCTGAAATTGAAGAATACAGTAAACAATTATCAGATATTTTAGAGCATGTAAACAGATTACAAAAGATTAATACTGATAATATTGAACCAATGTTTTATGCGGTTGAGATAAAAAATATTTATAGAGAAGATATAAATGAACCTTCTATTGATAGAAAAAAAGTTTTAGATGCTGCTCCAAGTACAGAAAAAAATTGTTTTAAAGTTCCAAAAATAATTTAAAAAGGTGAGAAATGGAATTATATTATGAAACAATAGAAAATTTACACAGTATGTTAATTTCAAAAAAGATAAAACCCAAAGATATACTTGATGATGTATTTAAAAGAATAGATACAATTGATTCAAAGATAAAAGCATATCTATTATATACAAAAGAACTTGCATATAAAATGGCTGAAGAAGCAGAAAATAGAATAATGAAAAATGAAAATATAACAGAGTTAACTGGAATCCCAATAGGTATAAAAGATAATATGGTGTTGGAAGGATTTCAAACAACCTGTGCTGCAAGAATGCTTGAAAATTATAAACCTCCATATACAGCAACTGTATTAAATAAACTAAAAATAGCAGGAGCAGTATTTACTGGTAAATTGAATATGGACGAATATGCTTTTGGGTCTTCTACAGAAAATTCAGGTTTTTTTCCCACACATAATCCCTGGGATTTATCACGTGTGCCGGGAGGTTCTTCTGGTGGTTCTGCAGCAGCTGTTGCAGCTGGTATGTGTATAGCTGCACTCGGTTCTGATACAGGTGGTTCTATAAAACAGCCTGCAGCATTATGTGGTGTCACTGGATTAAAACCTACTTATGGTAGGGTATCAAGATTTGGCCTGATTGCTTTTGGTTCGTCGCTTGACCAAATAGGCCCGATCACCTGGACAGCAAAGGACAATGCAATAATTTTAAAATATATTGCTGGTCATGATAAAAATGATTCTACTTCAGTTGATCTTAAAGTTCCTGATTATTATAAAAATATTAATATTGATGTAAATGGTTTGAGAATTGGTCTGCCGGATGAATATTTCATTGAAGGAATTGATGGTGATGTAAAACAAAAAGTGCTTGACGCAGTGAAATTATTTGAAAATTACGGTGCGATTATAAAAAGAATAAATCTACCGCATACAGAATATGCAATAGATGTTTATTATGTTGTGGCAACTGCAGAAGCATCATCAAATCTTGCGCGTTTTGACGGCGTTCAGTATGGATTGCGGGATTTTGAAGCTGATAATACAATTGATATGTACAAGAGGTCAAGGCAAAAAGGTTTCGGAAAAGAAACAAAAAGAAGAATAATGCTTGGCACTTATGTTTTATCATCTGGTTATTATGATGCATATTATAAAAAAGCTCAAAAAGTAAGAAGACTGATAAAAAATGATTTTGATAATGCTTTTAAAGAAGTTGACGTTATAATCACACCAACTTCGCCAACTACCGCTTTTAAAATAGGAGAAAAGGTAAATGACCCTCTTACTATGTATTTATCTGATATTTTCACCATAGCGCCGAATTTGGCAGGTTTACCAGCAATTTCAATCTGTTGTGGTTTTGATAAAAATAATTTACCTATAGGATTACAGATAATAGGAAAGCATTTTTGTGAACAGGATATTTTAAATGCTTCTGCTTTTTTTCAAGAAAATACAGATTATCACAAAAAAAAGCCAGTTATCTTATAAAGGAGGGATTTATGCTTTGCAGAAACTGTGGAAATAAAAATGGATTTCTAACAGTGGTTACTGATTATAAGCCACTTGAGATGTGGGAATTCAATCAAGGCGCTTTAACCAGGTATTGTCAAAAAAATACAGGCGATATGGAAGTAGAGATTCAGTGTGCTGCCTGCGGTTCAGACGATGTTGATCAAGAGGGTTTTGATGTTTTGATGTATACCGAAAATCCACTTGTCTTTCTTTCTGAAGATGAATGGGATAAAAAAATAAATGAGTATAAAAAGGAAATGCCTGAAGAACAAGAAGAAGAATCAGAAGATTCAGAAGAAGTGGTTGAAGAAAATCAAGAAGAAGACAAAGAAGATTCAAAACAGGGATAAGATAAAGGAAGAGAAGAATGAATGATAAATATGAAATAGTAATAGGGCTTGAAGTCCATGTTGAACTTTCAACAAAATCAAAGGCCTTTTGTGGATGTTCAACACAATTTGGAGCAGAACCAAACACCAATATTTGTCCAGTTTGTTTGGGATTACCAGGAGCATTACCTGTTATAAATAGGGAAATGGTGCGTCGTGCTATAAAAGCAGGGCTTGCTTTAAATTGTACTATAGCAAAATACTCAAAATTTGATAGAAAAAATTATTATTATCCCGATCTACCTAAAGCATATCAGATATCGCAGTATGATATGCCTATTGCTTCAAATGGTTATCTTGAAATAGTTAAAAAAGATGGAACTGTAAAAAGAATAGGCATAAAGAGATTACATATGGAAGAAGATGCGGGTAAACTTTTGCATCTTACAAAGACAGGACAGATAGGCAATGCGGAATCATCTTTGGTTGATTATAATAGAGCAGGGGTGCCTTTGATTGAGATTGTGAGTGAACCAGACATAAGAACATCTGAGGAAGCGTATTTATATCTTACAGCATTAAAGTCAATAATGAAATATATTGATGTTTCTGATTGCAATATGGAAGAGGGTTCTCTTCGCTGTGATGCTAACATCTCTGTGCGAAAAAAAGGTGACGAAAAACTTGGAATAAAAGTTGAAATAAAAAATATGAATTCTTTTAAAAATGTTCAGAAGGCGCTTGATTATGAAGCACAGCGTCAAATAAAAATGTTAGAAGCAAATGAAACAATAATACAAGAAACACGACTTTGGGACCCCAATAAAGAAATGACTTTTTCAATGAGAAGCAAAGAAGAATCGCATGATTATAGGTATTTTCCAGAACCTGATTTACCACCACTTGAGATAAGTCAGGAAGAGATAGAAGAGATAAAAAAAGAAATACCCGAACTTCCTCAAGAAAAATTAAAAAGATTTATAAAAGAATATAATCTGCCAGAATACGATGCATCTATTTTGATTTCTGATAAGCAAATTTCTATATTTTATGAAGATGCAGTGAAAATATCAAAAGAACCAAAGCTCACATCAAACTGGATAATGACAGAACTTTTAAGAAGGATGAATGAGAGCAATATAGAAGATATAAATAAAACAAAGATAACTGCGGAGAATCTGGGAAAACTTATTTTACTTATAAAAGATGGTACTATAAGTGGCAAAATTGCAAAAATGGTATTTGATGAAATGTTTAAAAGTGGAGCTGCTCCTGATACAATAGTAAAGGAAAAGGGACTTACTCAGATTACAGATTTAAAAGAAATAGAAGCGATAATAGATAAGGTTATAAATTCTAACCAAGAATTGGTTGGC
>JAOAAI010000165.1 GCA_026418955.1 Candidatus Goldiibacteriota bacterium
TTATATTCTTTATTTCTTCTAAACTTTTAAAACCTTTATTTTTTTCTCTGTATTCTATGATTCTTTGTGCAATTGTTTTACCTATACCTGGAAGTTTTTCCAATTCTTCTGCTTTTGCTTTATTGATATTTATCTTACCAGTAGAAATAATTTCTCTTTTTATTTTTTTATTATATGAAGTCAAAAAATAAGTAATAATCCCAGTAATGAAAAAAACAAGAATTATTATCAGAATTGTCTTTTCTTCTTTTGTAAACATCGGTATAACCCCTCTATTTTTTTTCTATTTCAAGTCTTCAAATTTAAAATTTGCAAATTTTAAATTATTTTATTCATCTTTAAATTTGCTAGCAGCTTTTTCATAACCTAATGATATCCAATTATATATAAAATTTTCTATAATAGGAAATTTTTTCTCAAGTTCATTTTTTTCTTCATCGGAAAATTTGGCAAGGACAAAATCAGCTTCACAGCCTTTTTCCTTTGGTCTTCCTATTCCTATTCTTATTCTACAAAAATTACCATCACCAACTTCTTGTATTATTGACTTTATTCCATTATGCCCAGCATCACTACCACCCTTTTTTATTTTTATTTTTGCCAAATTTAGATCAATATCATCATGTATGACAAGAATATCTGATATGTTTATTTTATATCTATCCATAAAAAATTTTATTGCCTGTCCAGATAGATTCATATAGGTCTGAGGTTTTATAAAAATTATTCTTTCCCCGCTTATATTTTTTAAAGTGTAAATTGCAAGTTTATTTTTATCATTAAACTGTATCTTTGCTTTGTCTGCAAAGTAATCCAGAAAAATAAAACCTATATTATGCCTGGTATTATTATATTCTTTTCCTTTATTACCAAGGCCAGCTATTAATTTCATCTAATTGCTACTTTTTTATTTTTTCTCTTCTTTCTTAGTCGTCTCTTTTTTTGCTGCTTCCTTTTCTTTTGCTTGTGATTGAGAAGGTTCTTCTTTGACTTCCTCTTCTTTTCTTTCCTTCCTAATTAATTCTGGCTGTGCCATTTCTGGTGTTACACCTACTGCTACTTCACCTGGTTTTGATGCTTCTTCAACTTTATGAGCAACAACTGCAAATAAGACTCTGTTCTTATCATCCATCACTTCCACACCTTCTGGTAACTGAATGTCACCAATTGTTAAACTATGACCTATTTTCAAAGATGTTATATCCACTTCAATTTTTGATGGTAGATCCTTTGGCAGACATCTTAAAGAAAGTTCACGCAAACTGTGCTCTAGAATTCCACCCATTTTAACACCCTCTGCCACTCCTTTTGCAAAAACAGGTACCCTAAAAATTGATTTTTCATTTTCGGATATCTGGTGGAAATCTGCATGAATTATTTCATCTGTCCTTGGATCTCTTTGAATCTCTTTTATAACAACTGTCTTTTCCTCTTCTTTATCCTTTTCCTTTAATTTAAGAGTTATAAGCAAAGTTCCTTCTTCAAGCGTTTTCACTGTTTTTTCTATATCCTTTATCTTTATCTCTATAGGCATTGATTTTGTCTGCTTACCATAAACTATGGCAGGAATTTTTCCTGACTTTTTCAGCTTCTTTGCTGCAACTTTTTTTTCTCTAAAAGTTGCTTCTATTTCCAGACGATTCATTTTAAAACCTCCTGTATCATTTAAATAACTCACTTATTGTTTTTTCATTATGGATTCTTTTGATCGCTTCTCCGAATAACCAGGCAACAGATAAAACAGTTAATTTTTTTATATTACTTCTTTCATGTTGCGGTATTGTATCGGTTACAACTATCTCTTCAATTGGCGCTTCCTGTATTTTTGAGACAGCATTTCCAGAAAAAAGCCCATGAGTCATACATGCGTAAATTTTTAAAGCACCTTCTGATTTTACAAATCTTGCTGCCTGAGCAAGGGTGCTACCTGTTGCGAGCATATCATCTGGTATTAAAATATTTTTTCCCTTTACATCACCTATCAAATGCATAGCATCAACTGATTCAGGACCTCTTCTTTTCTTATCAACAACAACAAGAGGCACATTTAATTTTTCTGCAAAATACCATGCCAATTTAATACCACCAATATCAGCTGTTGCAATTGCAAGATTTTTTATCTTTTTCTTTTTAAAATAACTTATAAAAACAGGTGCTGCAAGAAGATGATCAACCGGTATATCAAAAAATCCTTGAATCTGACCGGCATGTAAATCCATAGTT
>JAOAAI010000211.1 GCA_026418955.1 Candidatus Goldiibacteriota bacterium
AGATGTGTATAAGAGACAGGTCCCTGAACCTTTTGCAATTCTTTGCCGTCTACTTATATCTATTATTTCAGGATGGGCTCGCTCTTTTGGAGTCATAGAAAGTATTATTGCCTCTATGTGCTTTAACTCCTTTTCATCAAAGTCTATGTCAGGTAAAGCCGATGTCCCCGGCACCATTTTTAGTAAATCTCCAATTGGTCCCATTTTTTTTATTGCTTTTATCTGTTCAAGAAAATCTTCAAGATTAAAAGTTGCTTTTTTTATTTTTTCTTCTACTTTTTTTGCCTGTTCTAATGTTATAGATTTACTAGCTTTTTCTACAAGGGAAACAATATCACCCATGCCAAGAATTCTAGATGCCATTCTTTCAGGATGAAATTTTTCAAATTTATCTAGTTTTTCACCAGTCCCTAAAAATTTTATAGGAACACCGGTTATATATTTCATAGAAAGTGCAGCGCCGCCTCTTGCATCGCCATCAGTTTTTGTGAGTATGATACCTGTGATACCCAATGCATCATTGAAATTTTTTGCTACATCAACAGAAATTTGTCCGAGCATTGCATCAGCAACTAATAAAATTTCAGAAAAAAATGTTAAAGATTTTATTCTCTTTAATTCATCAATCATTTCTGCATCAATATGCAATCTTCCAGCTGTATCAAATAAAACTGCATCATAATATTCGTTTTCCGTTTTTTTAATTGCATTTTCAGAAATTTTAATTGCGTTATCTATATTTTCTGTATAAAAATCAACATTTATTTGCTGACTAAGTTTTTTAAGTTGTTCCTTTGCAGCAGGACGATATACATCTACTCCTACAAGTAAAATTTTATTGAATTTATGTTCAAGTTTTAAATAATTTGCAAGTTTTGCTACTGTCGTTGTTTTACCACATCCCTGTAAACCAACGAGCATGATGAAAACGGGTTTTTTTGTTAGATTTAAATAAGAAGTATTTTGACCGAGTAAAGTAACAAGTTCATCATAAACAATTTTAATAAATTGTTGATTTGCATTAATGGATTTAATTAATTCAGTCCCTATTGATTTTAATTTTATTTTTTCAGTAAATTCTTTAACTACTTTGTAATTGACATCCGCTTCAAGTAAAGAGATGCGGATTTCCTTTATTGCTTCTTCTATGTTTTTTTCAGTTATTATACCTATACCTGTAACTTTTTTTATTATTGTTGATAATTTTTTAGTGATTGATTCAAACACAATTATCCTCTTTTTTCATTTCAATAATTGTTTAAATTTATCAATAGTTTTAAAAGGGTTTTTTGAAGAAAAAATTGCATTACCAACAACTATTACATCAACTCCTGCTTTTAGTGCAATTGGAGCTGTCTGTAAATTGATTCCGCCATCAATTTCTATTATATATTTATAATTTTTTGTTTCCCTGAGATCTTTTAATTGCAAAACTTTTTGCAAAACAGATTCATTAAATATTTGTCCCCCAAAACCAGGTTCAACACTCATAACAAGCACAAGGTCAATACAGCAAAGATACTTTTTTAAAACATTTACCGGAGTTTTTGGTTTGATAGAAATACCAATTTTTTTACCTGCTTTTTTTGTGACCTCTATAATTTTTTTTAAATTTTTTGTTGCTTCATAATGAACTGTAATAATATCACATCCAGCATCAATAAAATTTTGCAAATATTTTTCTGGATTTTTTATCATTAGATGAGTATCAAATGTTAAATTTGAAAATTTTCTTAGTGGTTTTATTAATTTTGCACCAAAAGTTAAATTTGAAACAAAATTACCATCCATTACATCAAAATGGATCCAGTCAACCTTATTTTTTTCAAGTTTTTTTATAGTTTCTTTAATCTTGGAAAAATCAGAATCTAATATTGACACTGAAAGTTTTTTTTGCATTTTTAATTTTCCTTATAAATTATATTCTATTTGTTTAATTAAATTATTACCTTCATATATCTGTACAATTGCATCGCCACGGACAGTCGCATCCAAAGTTATTTGTTGATTGGGTTGTGTTATATCATTATATAATGTTTCACTTCCATTTAAGCTCAAAACAATTATTTTAATTAAAGTTGGATTTGTATTTTCATGTTTGTAAGATATTTTAATAAATCGTTTTTTTAAATTTATATCATCGGATTTTTTACTTATAGTAAAACCAATTTTTGATTCTTCGTTTACCATATGACCAGGAAGTGGTGTTTGTTTAATAATTGTGCCAGATGTAAGATTGTTGTTATCTTCGGTATTTAGAGTATTTATATGAAGATTGTACTTTTTTAAAATATTAAATACATCTTTTATATTCTTATTTGTAAAATCAGGCATCATAAAATTAAATTTTTTTGGACCTATACTTTTTAATATATTCACCTTAGAACCAGTTGGTATGTTCTCGCCAGGTAGGGGTGATTGTGAAATTATTGTATTTTCCTTGAAGACAAAGGAAGAAACAGCTGCTTCAATACCAATTTCAAGATTTGCGTTTTTTAATTCAATTATAGCTTTTTGAATAGGTAATCCTATTATATTAGGCATCTCAATAATTTTTGAGCCGCGACTTACAACAACATAAATTACTCTGCCCCTTTTTATTTTTGTTTTTGGTGGTATATCCTGTGAGATGATACATCCTTTTTCGTATAGGTTTGAATCAATTTCATTTTCAATTTTTAATTCCAAACCGAGTTTTGATGTAATTTTTTTTGCTTGCTCAATTTGTAAACCTTTTAAGTCAGGCATATATATAACACTAATTGATAAAAGTAATTTCATAACTGTAAAAGCAGTTATTATTGAAATAATAATACCTAGAAAAATAAGTTTTAATATGTATGAAACATTAATTTTTTCCATGCGATTTAACATCCTTTAAAATATTTTTTTGGATTATTATATAAAATATTCTTTGTTTTTCAAGAGTAAATTGTTTTTGGTAGTAGAAATTTTATTTAAATAAGTTTATTATTTACAAAAAAATATTATAGTATATAATATTATTATAATATAAAAAGACCAAGAGTCTGTTGTTATGGGGTGGTTATTGTTTATAAAAACAATGCCTGAGAATATACCCATAGAACCTGATCCGGATAATACCGGCGAAGGGATTTTTGAAACTTCTTTACCTTTGCTGGTTAAGAAGTTTTTTATTTTATAGGAGTATAAGAAAAATGAAATTGAATGGAAAAGAAATAAAAAATAAAAATATCAAAACACTCATGGATATAATTATTTTGTATAATTATGATATTAAAAATATTGCAATTCTTGTAAATGACCAGGTGGTAAAAAAGAAACAGTGGAAAAGTTATAAATTATCAAAAAATGATGAAATTGAAATAATTGGATTTGTTGGTGGAGGGTAAAGTCAAATGGATAAAGAATTTCAAATTGCTGGGAAAAAATTAAAATCCAGATTATTTATAGGTACTGGGAAATTACCAACATATAAAATAATCCCTGATATTGTAAAAAAGACAGGAGTTGAAGTTTTAACAGTTGCAGTTCGCAGAATAAATCCAACTTCAAAGTTAGAAAATATAATGAATTATATTCCTAAAGATATCATAATTATGGTTAATACATCTGGTGCGAGAAATGCAGATGAGGCTGTAAAAATTGCTAGAATAGGAAGTGAAATTTCAGGTTCAAAATGGATCAAAATTGAAATAGAAGCAGATACAAAATATCTTGCTCCTGATAATGAAGAGACAATAAAAGCAACAAAAAAATTAGTACAAGAAGGATTTTTAGTATTTCCTTACATAACGCCTGATTTAATAACTGCTAAAAAACTTGAAAAAGCAGGTGCTGCCGCTGTTATGCCGCTTGGATCTTTTATCGGGACGAATAAAGGTATAACATGTGAAACACTTATAAAACCTATAATTCAAGAAATAAAAATTCCAGTTATAATAGATGCTGGTATTGGCAGACCTTCTCATGCTGCAAAAGCCATGGAAATGGGAGCTTCTGCTATTCTTGTAAATACTGCAATAGCAATTGCAAAAGATCCAGTGAAAATGGCTGTAGCCATAGATATGGCAGTTAGAGCAGGAAGAATTGCTTATGAGATTGGAATTTTAGCAGAGCGGGAATTTGCAGAAGCATCTTCACCACTAACTGGATTTTTAAAGGATAAAAAAAATGATAAAAGAAATAATAAAAAATGAAATAAAATTTTTTAATAACTGGCAATCAAATAAAAAAAATGATATATACGGTATAATTGAAAAAGAAGAAATTTCAAAATATGATTTTTTAAATATACTTTTTAACTCTGATAAAAATATTCTGGAATTGATTGCAAAAAAGGCAAAATTGTTAACTGATAGTTATTTCGGTAAAATGATACTTTTATATGCTCCACTTTATATTTCTAATTTCTGCATTAATAAATGTGTTTATTGTGGTTTTTCTTCATTGAATAAAAACATTGTGAGAAAAAAAATGGAAATAAAAGAAATTGAAAAAGAAATGATTGCATTAAAACAAAGTGGATTTGATACTATTTTAATTTTAACTGGTGATGATAGAAAAAATTCCCCAGTGGAATATATTGGAGAAGCAATAAATATTGCAAAAAAATATTTTTCTGAAATTCTTATAGAGGTCTATGCTTTAACCTATGATGAATATAAATATCTTGTTTCAAAGGGACTTACAGGAGTTACAATATATCAAGAAACATATGATGAAAAATTATATAACAGATTGCATCTAGCAGGACCTAAGAAAGATTTTTATTTTAGATTACATGCACCAGAACGTGCTATTGCAGCAGGTGTTAAAGAGATAAATATTGGTTGTTTACTGGGGTTGAATAAAAATTTTTTATTAGATGTTTTTCTTACGGCTATTCATGCAGATTATTTACAGAGAAATTATACAGATGTTGAAATATCAATATCATATCCTAGAATTCAACCAGCAGAATCAGCTATAAAGATAAAAACGCAGGTAAATGATTTTGATTTTACACGAATTATCATGGCAACACGTATTTTTTTACCGCGAGTTGGTTTAAATTTATCAACTCGTGAAAAATCATATATGCGGGATAATTTAATAGGACTTGGAATTACAAAAATGTCAGCTGGTTCAAAAACAACCGTTGGTGGTTATGCTTCTACAACAGAAGACACAGGACAATTTGAGATAAATGATAGGAGAAAAGTTGAAGAAATCATTAGAATTATTGCTTCTAGGGGATATAGACCTGAATTTACAAACTGGGTGAGAATTTAATAAAATGTATAAATTTGATACCATCTTGAAAAATTATTTTACAGAGAATGAGATTGATAAAATAAATCAAACAAAAATAATGCTTATTGGTTGTGGTGGTTTGGGTAGTAATATTGCAAATATTTTAGTTAGAACTGGATTTTCTTCTTTCATATTAATAGATTGTGATAGAGTAGAAATAAAAAATCTAAATAGACAGATTTTTTGGAAGGAGCAATACGGTGAAAAAAAGGTGTTAGCATTAAAAAAAAATTTATTAAAAATAAATTCATCAGCGCAAATAAAAATAATACACAAAAAAATTGACAAGGAAGATTTAAAACAAATTATTTTAAAAGAAAATCCAGATATAATTATAGAAGCAGTTGACGATGAAAGGACAAAAAAATTTATTTTTGAAATAACTTTGAAACATGGTAAAAAAGTTGTATGCGCATCAGGTATAGCAGGATATGGTGATTGTGATAATATTAAAATAAGACGTGGTGAAAATTTTGTAATAGTTGGTGATATGAAAAAATCAATAAAGGATTACAAGCCGCTTGCGCCAAAAGTTACTGCTGTTGCAGCAATGCAGGCTGATGAAGTATTAAGGATGGTGCTTAATGATATCAAAGATAAAAAAATTAAATGAGTTTAATAGATTAAATATTTATTGCATAACTGCGGAAAAATTTTCAATGGGAAGAGATAATATTACTGTAGTAAAAGAAATGTTACAGGCAGGGGTTAGAATTATTCAGTACAGAGAAAAATACAAAAGTTTTAAAGAAAAATATTATGAATGTTTAAAAATAAGACAGATGACTTTAAAGAATGGTGCAATTTTTATTATTAATGACCATCCTGATTTATGCCTGATGATAGGTGCTGATGGAGTCCATCTTGGACAAGATGATTATCCTGTACGTGTTGTTAGAAAGTTGCTCGGAGAAAAATATATTATAGGCTGTCTCTTATACACATCT
>JAOAAI010000247.1 GCA_026418955.1 Candidatus Goldiibacteriota bacterium
TGTTTCAAGAGAGGAAGCACTAAAAAGATTGAGTGTGAGAGAAAAAAAAGACAGGATAGAGCAGGAAAGCAGTGCTTTCCATAATAAAATCAGGCGTGGTTATTTAAAAGAAGGTAAATTAATAAATGCTGTAATTATAAAAACTGATGGTAAAAGTGCCTCAGAAGTATTTGATATTACTAAAAAAGTTTTATTCAGGGTTATTAAATGGCAATAAAAGATATTATTGGAAACAAAAAAGCCATAGAGATGCTTCTTTCTTTTGCAAAAAGTAAAAAAGCAGGAACTTCTTACATAATAAATGGAGAAGAGGGTGTTGGAAAGACCTTTGCCGCTTTACAATTTGCTAAAGCCATTAATTGTTTAAATCAACTAGAAGATGGTGATTGTTGTAATATTTGTGAAAATTGTAGATTGCTTGACAAAACACTTGGCCAACTTGATGCAGATGGATTTCAGCAATATCCACATCCTGATGTTATGTATATTACAACAGATAAAGCACAAATTACAATTGATCTTGTCAGAGATTCATTGATTCGTCTAAATGCATACAAACAGATTAAATTGAAATATAAAATACTTATCTTAAAAGATGCTGAAAAGATGAACAAAGAAGCATCCAATTCTGTATTAAAAGAACTTGAAGAACCAGGGGATTTTTCTATTATAATATTGATAGTAAATAATATTCAGAAAATTTTACCTACTATTGTTTCAAGATGCCAAAGAATAAATATCATGAGAGCTGATGAAAAAGAGATTGAAAAAAAACTCATTCAACTCGGTATGGATGAAAATTTAGCAAAACAAGCCATTATGTTTTGTGATGGTAAGATTGAGAAAGCATTGAATTTTAAAGAAATAAATAATGACATTTTAGTTGCACGCGAAATTTTTTTAGTGCTGACATCAAAAACAGATAATGTTGAGGGTATTTTTGAAATAATAAAAAGTATAAATGAAAAAATGGAAGAAAGCAAAACAAAAAAAATAAAAGGTGGCATGGAAAATATGACATATCAGAGATTATTTTTACTTGATATTTTGAAGATGTTAGCTTATATTTATAAAGATTTTTTACTTGATAAACTTGGTATCAAGAAAATTATAGCATCAAAATATGATATAGATATTAGCAATCTTAAAGAAATGGATTTTAAGGTAATAAATACAATTCTAAAATTGATTAGTGCAGCTCAAATGGATCTAATGGCCAATGCAAATATTAATTTATTATTGTATAATCTTTTATTCAATATAAGAAAGGTGAGTTTGCAGCAATGATAGAAGTTGTTGGTATAAAGTTTGCAAATGATGATAAAATTTATTATTACAATCCTTGCAAATTTCAGCTTGAAAAAGGAGAAAAATGTCTTGTTGAAGTATTAGATGGTGTAAAAGAAGGTGAAGTGGTGCTTTCTAATTTTTACATAGAACCTGATAAAATTTATGCACCGCTTCGCAGAGTAATACAATATGTTTCTGATAAAAAAGAACTTTTTGAGCAGAAAAAAAACAGAATGGAAAGAAAAGCATGGGAATTTTGTGCAAAAAGAATCCAGGCAAGAAATTTACCCATGCGTTTAATACATGTGGAATATACCGAAGATTTGAAAAAGGTTATTTTTTATTTTGTAGCCGAAAAACGAGTTGATTTTCGTGAACTTTTAAAAGATTTAGTAAAGACATTAAGAGTAAAGATAGAATTGCGGCAGGTTAGTAGACGTGAATATGCTAAAAAAATAGGTGGAGTTGGTATATGCGGTAGAATATGCTGTTGTAAAAATCATTTAAAGTCATTTACTCCGATAACTATAAAAATGGCAAAAATGCAGGGTATGCCTTTAAATCCTTCTAAAATATCTGGTATATGTGGACGACTTTTATGTTGCCTTGCCTATGAACAGTATGAAAAACCAGTAGAGCCCATATATCAGATACCAGAAGAAGTTTCTGAAAACATTGAAGAAATTTTTGAAGAAACAAATGATAAAGAAACCGTCCAGGAAGCAGATGTTGATTGGGGCCAAGAATAAAAATACAATGCTGGATGAAAAACTAGAAGGTAATTGCCAAATGGCAGATTAATAAATAAAAAACAATTTAGGATGTAAAATATGAAAAAATTTTATATTACAACAGCAATAGATTATGCAAACTCAAAACCACACATAGGACATGCATATGAAAAGGTTTTTGCAGACAT
>JAOAAI010000024.1 GCA_026418955.1 Candidatus Goldiibacteriota bacterium
GATATGATTAAATTAAAAGAATTTATAAAAAGAGAACTTAGATTCAAACCAGAACAGATACAAATTTTTACACCTACTCCAGGAACATGGTCGTCTGTGATGTACTGGACAGAAAAAAATCCTTGGACCGGCGAAAAAATAGTCGTTGAAAAAAATCAAAAAGGTAAAGAAGAACAGAAAAATATTTTAAAATAATACCGCTATTAAAATATTGTTTATATTATATATTATTTTATTTATTTAATTTCTCTATCCATGCTTTTATCTGGGCATCATCCGGATTGAGTTCAATATATTTTTTCATATATTCAATTGTTTTTGCCTTATCTTTCATATAATAAGAACATAACCCGAGTTTTTTATAAAGTCCTGCATTTGGAGATGATTTTAAAGCAGCAGAATAATATTTTGCTGCATATTCATAATTTTTTTGCTTAAAATAATAATCTCCATATTTTTCATATTTTGAAATTTCACCTGAAGGTGCTTTTGTTACTGTTGTTACTGCTGGCTTTGATTCTACGCCAATATAAAATACAAAACCACCACCAAAATACGGACCTGAAAAATCAATTGATTGTGCTTTCATTATTTTTTCGCCTGCAACTTGTTGTGCAAATAAACCTGTATCAGGATAGGTGAGTGAATAGGGCGCAATTCTGTATCCACCAAATAACGATATGCCAGCACCTTCAACAAAAAGATATTGCATATTAACTTCTATGTCGCCACCAAAAAATATATCAGTTATATCAAGGACGCTCTGTGAAGTAGGTATTCCAAGAGAAGTTAATTTTGTTTTTGCGCCAGGATCATCAAAAGCACCAACTTCCCAAAAACTGGAAAGATTAACAAATAAACCACCACTTGCATTAAGTCCGATAATAAAACTTTTTGATATTTCATAATTATAAGACGCGCCGAGTCCAAAATAACCAACAGTAAAAACTGCATGTGAATAAAGGCAATCAATATCATCTATTGTTATTATGCTATCTGTTTCATTTGCAAGTAATGTTGTTTTTAAATTCAATGAAATGTTATCAGCAAGATATAACTTAAGTAAAGCACCTACGTCAAGTAGCATAGAATTGATATCATCAAGTTTTGATTTATCATCTGGCAGAGCACTATAAGAAGGTGATTTTACAAATACATTTGTGAAATCAGTATTAAATTCAGTAGGATTAAATATTCCAACTGCACCACGCAATTCAATACCTATTTTTGCATTTATTAATGAAAATATAAAGACAAAAACAATAATAAGCAATAATGATTTTTTGGGCATATTAACCTCCATAGTAAATTATTTAAACGTTTTTAATATTATATTTAATAAAAATTATTTGTCAATGTAAAAAAATATTTAATAAAAATGTTTTGTAAAAATGTTTGGAAAATATTTTTGGTGATAATGTTCAAAAATAATTCTGAAATACTTCAAAAATAGTTATGACATAGTTCTAAAATAGTATTTATTATGTTAGAACTACTTATGAACTATTTTAGAACTATCTTTAAACTATATTTATGACCATTTATAAAAATGTTTCTTGACTTTTGAAAAATTTAATATATAATTAAAAAAAGTTTAAAAAATCCTTTAAACTGGCACTGCGAGGCCGGTAAGGAAGATTGGAATGGTTATAATCACTTCTTACTGCGCGCTTGCAGGAAAGAAGGTTTTTTTATGCCTTAAATTCCTGCGTGCGACCTTACCAGTTAAGCACTGCCTTTAAATTAATTTGGAAATAGATATTCTGTAGTTACATAGATAAATGCTATTTCATGTCCACTTTTTAAAAAGGTATATAGAGAAATTTTTTAATATAAAATCTTCCTCTAACCCCTTTTTCTCAAAGAGGGCAATTTCAAAGGTTAAAGGCGGTGGAAATTATGGATAAAGATTTAAAGATAAAATCAGAAATTATGGACAAAGAAGCAATTTCCCGAGCACTAATGCGTATTGCCCATGAAATTTTGGAAAAAAACAAGGGAGCTAAAAATATTGCAATAGTAGGTATTAAAAAAAGGGGCGATATTCTTGCTGAGCGAATTGCAGAAAACATAAAAAAAATAGAGGGCGTATCAGTACCTGTAGGTGCCATTGATATAACTTTTTACAGAGATGATTATTCAATTTCTGCCAAAAGAGAAGCAACCACTACAGAACTTAATTTTAATATAGATGATAGGGATATAATACTTGTTGATGATGTGCTTTTTACTGGAAGATCAGCACGTGCTGCAATGGATGTTCTTATAGAATACGGTAGACCTAAAACAATACAGCTTGCCGTTTTGGTTGATCGTGGCCATAGGGAATTACCTATACAGGCAAATTATGTTGGTAAAAATGTTCCAACAAATAAAAACGAAGAAATTGTTTTTGAATTGGGAAAAGAAGATAAAGTATATCTTGTGGAGAAGAAAGGGGGTAAATGATAATGGCATTTAAACATCTTATAGGACTTCAGGATATTTCAAAAGAAGACATAGAAACAATTCTTGACTTGGCTAAATCTTTTAAGGAGGTTATTTTAAGACCTATAAAAAAAGTCCCAAGTTTAAAAGGTAAGACAGTTGTGAATATGTTTTTTGAACCATCAACCAGAACCAGGACATCTTTTGAACTTGCTGCGAAACGTTTGAGTGCTGATGCAGTTAATCTTGCAATTTCAACAAGTTCGGTTGTAAAAGGCGAGACACTGCTTGATACTGTGAAAACAATAGAAGCAATGCAGATAGATATTGTTATAATAAGACACAGTGTGTCAGGAGTTCCACTTTATTTAAGTCAGAGGATAAAATCTGCTGTTATAAACGCAGGTGATGGATTGCATGAGCATCCAACGCAGGGTCTTCTTGATATCTTTACTATACGTGAGAAAAAAGGTAAGATTGCAGGATTGAAGGTAGCAATAGTTGGTGACATCATGCATTCAAGAGTTGCACGCTCTAATATTTGGGGACTTACAAAACTTGGGGCAAAGGTAAGAGTGGTAGGACCTTCTACACTTATACCTAGAGATATTGAAAAATTAGGAGTGGAGGTTTTTACTGATGTTGAAAAAGGTATAAAAGATGTTGATGTTATAAATATACTGCGTATCCAACTTGAGCGTCAGAAAAAAAATCTATTCCCTACCATACGCGAATATGCAATGCTTTTTGGTATCAATACTGAGAAACTAAAACTCGCAAAGCCGGATTGTATTGTCTTACATCCAGGACCTATGAATCGTGGTATTGAAATTTCTCCAAATGTGGCTGATGGCAGTCAGTCAGTGATAGAAGAACAGGTAACCAATGGTGTTGCAGTTAGGATGGCTGTTTTATATCTGATAGGGGGAGGTAAGAGAGATGAAGAAACTTCTTATTAAAAATGGTCTTGTTATTGATCCTGCTAATAATATAGAGGAAAAACTTGATGTATTGATTACTGATGGGAAAATAGAAAAAGTTACAAAAAATATTTCTAATAGCGAAGCAAAAGTGATAGATGCAGATGGACTTGTGGTAATGCCTGGATTCATTGATATGCATGTACATTTCAGAGAACCAGGTTTTGAATATAAAGAAACAATAGAAAGTGGCTCACGCGCTGCGGTAAAGGGTGGATATACCACAGTTTGCTGTATGCCAAATACACTTCCGCCGATTGATAATCAAGCAATGGTTGAATTTATCAATTTAAAATCCAAACAGGTCGGTTTAATTGATGTACTCCCTATAGGCACAATCACAAAAGAAAGAAAAGGTGAAGAATTAGCACCAATAGGCGAACTTTTTAAGGCAGGTGCTGTTGCAATATCTGATGATGGAAGTTGTGTTGCAAATTCTGAAATAATAAGACGTGCGCTTGAATATTGTAAGATGTTTGGAATACCTGTAATTGAGCATTGTGAGGATATAAATTTATCTGCTGATGGTTTGATGAACGAAGGTTATTATTCAACACTTCTTGGATTAAAAGGTATACCTAAAGCAGCAGAAGAAGTTATAGTTGCAAGAGATATTATAATAGCTGGTGAAGTTGGTGGTAAATTACATATAGCTCATGTTTCAACAGAGGGTTCTGTTGAATTATTAACTTGGGCTAAGAAGAAAGGTATCAATGTTACAGCAGAGGTTACCCCACATCATTTTACTTTGGATGAATCAATGCTTATCAATTATGATACTAATTATAAAATGAATCCACCTTTGCGAACAAAACAGGATATAAAAGTCCTTAAAGATGCATTAAAAAATGATATAATTGATGTAATTGCAACAGACCACGCACCACATGCTGAACTTGACAAAGATGTAGAATTCAATGCTGCTGCTTTTGGTATTATTGGGCTTGAAACAGCCTTTCCACTTATCATTACAGAACTTGTTTCTACTGGAATACTTTCGCTTTCCAGTGCAATTTCAAAGATAACTATAAATCCAGCTAGGATTTTAAATCTGAAAAAAGGGACTTTGACAGTTGGGGTCGATGCTGATATAACAATTGCTGATATAAATAAAGAAATAGAAATTACTGAAGATTTCTTTGGTTCGCGTTCATCCAATTCTCCTTTTATTGGTAAAAAGATGAAAGGATCTATTGAAATAGTTATAAAAAACGGGAAAATAATATATAATAAAAGAATTCTGAAATAGTTCATTAATATAATTAGTTCTAAAGTAGTAAATACTTTTTTTGAATTATGTTAGAATTAAATTTGAACTATTTTCTAACTATTTTTGAAAAAGTTAAAGAGAAAAGATAATGTAATATTATGTTTAAATGAAATAACTTTTAAAAAACTAATATAAAATGAGGTTTGCATGCTAAATCAGGGTAAAGTTGTATTCAACAGAAAATTAAATAATACAATTTATTATTTAAGAATAAAAGTTCCTATTTCATTTAAAGCACAACCAGGTCAGTTTATAAATATAAAGGTAAGTGATGATTATGTGCCACTTTTACGTAGGCCTTTTTCTATTTTTAATCATGAAAGAGGTTTTATTGATATTCTTTATAAAGTTGTTGGAAATGGAACAAAGAAATTAAGTAATAAAAAAAGAGAAGATATTTTAGATTTTATTGGTCCTGTTGGTAATTCCTATGTTGACTTTTTCTATGAAGATGAATTTAAAGAAAAAAATATTTATCTTGTTGCTGGTGGTACTGGATTTGCATCCATACATTTTTTTGCTCGGTGGCTTTTAAGAAAAAAAATAAAATTTAAGTTGTTTTACGGTGCAAAAAATAAAAAAGAAATATTTCAACGATTCTGTAAAAATTTTGATGTGCTTATTGCAACTGATGACGGAAGTTGCGGCAAAAAAGGCTTGATTACCAGTTTCATAAATGGTGATAAGGATACGATAATTTTCTGCTGTGGCCCACAAACAATGCTTAAAACAATACAAAGTATCAAGGCATATAAAAAAATTGCATCATTTGAATCTTACATGGGTTGTGCAAACGGAGTGTGCTTATCTTGTGTAATTAAAATAAATAAAGGGAAAGAATTTGACTATGCTAGGGTTTGTAAAGAAGGAACGGTTTTTGACCTGGATGATGTGATAATAATTTAAATTTATGATTTGAAAACAACAGACAGGTGGTAATTAATAAAAATCTTCAAATCTTAAGATTTGAAGGTTTAAAAATTTCTAAGGATTTTTATGACAAATAAAATAAACATACAGGTGAAGATAGGAAAATTGATACTTAAAAACCCAGTCATGACTGCGTCAGGGACTTTTGGATATGGACTTGAATTTGAAAAATTTTTTGATCTGGGTAAATTGGGCGCCATAATTACGAAAGGGTTGTCACTTAACCCGGTTAAGGGAAATCCACCGCAACGCATAGTTGAAACACCTGCTGGTATGTTAAATGCAATTGGTTTACAGAATATAGGTATAAAAAATTTCATATCAGAAAAATTACCATTACTTAAAAAGTATAAAACTCCAATAATTGTAAATGTTTATGGCAGGAAGGTTGATGAATACATAGAAGTTGCAGATATTTTAAATGATACAGATGTGGCTGGTATTGAACTCAATATCTCCTGCCCAAATGTGAAAAGAGGTGGGTTGCAGTTTGCCGCTGATAAAAAAGCAGTGGAAAAAATAATAAATCGTATAAGAAAAAAATACAAAAAAACAATTATTGTAAAACTTTCTCCAAATACAGGAAACATTGAGGATATGGCAATACATTGTGAACGCTGTGGTGCTGATGCAGTTTCTCTTATAAATACAATTGTTGGAATGGCAATAGATATAAAAACTAAAAAGCCTGTTCTTGCAAATGTTTTTGGTGGACTTTCTGGTCCTGCAATTAAACCTATTGCACTTGCTGCAGTATTTAAAGTTTCAAAAAAAGTAAAAATACCTGTTATAGGTGTTGGCGGTATAATGAATTATAAAGACGCGCTAGAGTTTATGATGGCGGGGGCCACTGCTGTACAGATAGGAACAGCCAATTTCATAGATCCGTTAACCTGTGTTAAAGTAATCAAAGATTTACAGTATTATTTGAAAGAAAATAAAATATATGATATAAATAAAATAATAGGAGCGATAAAGTTAGAATAAATTTTGAAATTGTAAAAACGCCCTTAATAATTGTAGAAAAGACCAAATACATGGATTTTAGTTTTTGCGAGAATGACATCATAGTGTTTTTTGAATTCTTCAGTTGTTATTTCTGTAAAAATGTGGATTGTTATTCTTGCAAAATCAGGGGTTATTACCCCTGCTAAAGCATGAATCAAATTATATTTTTTATTAAGTAATTTTATAGAAATATTATTAAAAAAATACAGGGATTTATATGCAGTTGAAAAAATTTTTTTATTTTATTTTTTTTGTATCAATTTTTAATTTTAGTTTTTCTTTTAATGTTATTTTGGAATCAAACACAGTGCGTGAAGGTGGAGTCCTGAAAATAAAAATAGGCAATTACAGTGAATTAAAGGCTGCTGATATCATTTTTAATAAAAAAAAATATCCAATTTTTTTTATAGGTTACAATTACAGAGAGCGTGAGTATGTATATAATACTATAATACCAATCGCTCTTGATACAAAAGCAGGGAAAAAAAATTTGGAAATAAAATGTCTTTTTGAAACAGATGAAATAAATTATCATAAGGAAAAAATTATAATTAAACCACTTGCAAAAGAAAAAGGTAAAGTAAATACCGGTGGTAAACTAAATAATGAAACTTTAACTGAGTTACATAAAGAAAATAAAATAATAAGCAAATTCCAAGAAAAATACACGCCTATAAAATACGATCTACCTTTTATGATGCCAGTTAGAGATCCAGTTATCTCCAGTAGTTTTGGAAAAATGAGAAGATATGATGAAGCAAATATTTCCTGGAGACACAAAGGTATAGATATAGCAGCACCTGCGGGTACAAAAGTAAGAGCGTCAAATCATGGAAGGGTCGTTGCTGCATATGCTTTCAGAATATATGGTAATACTGTTATAATAGACCATGGTGGTGGTATTTATTCACTTTATCTTCATATGGGAGATGTGTATGTTAGAACAGATGACAAGGTTTTCAAGGGAGATATAATAGGCACAGTTGGAAATACAGGTGTCTCAACAGGTCCGCACCTCCATTTTCAAATAAATATTTTTAAGGTGCCAGTAAATCCATTTGAACTGATGTAAAATATTTACATTAATTGAAAATTGTGAAAATTTAAAATTTAAAAAGGAGTGATTATTATGAAGAAAAAATTTTTAATCTTTACAGTTTCATTTGTTTGGCTTTTTGTTTTTATTGCCGCTGCATTAAAGCCTGTAAAACTCACGGTTACAAGTCCTGCATTTAAAGATGGAGAGATGATACCTGTCCAGTATACATGTAAAGGAGATGATATTTCACCTGAGATAAACTGGTCCGGAGCGCCTAAGAATACAAAAAGTTTTGTATTGATCTGTGATGATCCTGATGCTCCGATGGGTACATGGGTCCACTGGAT
>JAOAAI010000056.1 GCA_026418955.1 Candidatus Goldiibacteriota bacterium
TGAAAGTGAGAATACTATACCTGTTTACTGGCATCCACTTGATTGCAGAGAATTATTAAATGAGATGTGGACAAATAATTGTTATGTTAATATGCTTGAAGTAAAGGATATTTTATTAAACCCTGATGAACAGGAAGCAGAGAACATTTATAATCAGATAACTACATCTGTGAAAAGTATAGATGATTTTTCATCTCAGATAATACCAGAAAAAGGAAAATTTATAATGTTGAAAAGAATATTATATGAATTATGGGTATCAGAACAACAAATGCCTGTGAAAGTTGATTTCATACTTCCATTTAATACTATTAATTTTTTCAGAACAAAATATTGGTTTGTGAAATCATTAGATAATAATTTGGAAATAAAAATGAAACGAATTCATACCGAAGTAAAACCACCACAGGAAGGTATGATTATAACACTGCCAGTGGAATTTAGGATGAAAAGCTATAATTGACATTTATTTGTAATCTGTTATATTTTTTAATTATAAACTATTGATGAAAGGAAAAGGAGTATTCATTTTTTTAGAAGATTTTTACTAAAAGATTTAATTTTTTGATAAAGAAATAGATTATGTTGTTCGTGCAGCAAAGCTTTTTAATATAACAAAGGTGAGATTGATATAGAAACGAGAGAAAAAATCAGAGATATAGAACACGAAGGTGATCAGATTGTATACGCTATAATTGATTATTTAAATAAAACTTTTATTACACCTTTTGATAGGGAAGACATTCATGCGCTTGCAAAAAACTTGATGATGTGAATGACATAATGAATACAATAATTAGCAGATTGAAAATTTATAAAATAAAAAGAACCAATCCTTATTTGATTGAATCTGGAAAAATTATAAAAAGTTAAACGGTGGCTTTATTCTATACGATAAAAGGTTTAGGGGGTATGAAAAATTTTAAAACAATTATTTCTACTTGCATTGATATGAGTAAACTTGAAAGTGAAGCAGATAAATAAAGGGATAGAACTCTTGAAAATTTACTTGAAAAGGAAAAAAGACTCGATTAAAGTTATCAAATGTAAAAAAAATATATCAAGATGCCAAGACAGTATTGGTTTTATGCAAGGCGATAGCGCAGGAAATTGAATCAATCCTTTTAAAACAGGTATAAATTGACAGTAACTTTTCTTGTTGTTGATTTTTTGATTTTTAATTTTTAAATGGCTTCCACGATGCTGCGCAAACTGAATAACAACTGTTGTTTTAACAAGGGTTTTTAACTTCAAAACTGGCTGTTTTATGGACGGCATTTTTTATTTTATTGCATTTTTATTTTTTGGAACACAAAACAAAGAAAATAATAAATTTTGGAATGGTAAAGGATGAAATTCATTTAATAATTTTCGCAACATTAATGGGTGCTTGTATATGGAATATTCTTACTTGGTATCTTGGATTACCTACGAGTTCTTCACATGCATTGATCGGTAGCTTGGTTGGTTCTACATTGGTAAAAATCGGACACAAAGCACTTATATGGAAGGGTATTGCAAAAGCCGCTACTTTTATAGTAATTTCTCTTGTTTTGGGTTTATTTAAGGTATATTGAGTTCATTACTTAATTTATAATATTTTTGTCAAAACATCTCCGTTTAAAGTTGACTCTTTATTTAGGAAGGGACAATTGATTTCTGTTGCATTATATAGTTTAGGTCATGGTGGTAATGATGCACAAAAGACGATATAATAATGGCACTTGTATATGTTGATGCTCAGCACACAGTTTTACTATGGATTGTTATTTCTTGTCATGCTGCTATTGCGCTAGGTACCATGTTTGGTGGTTGGCATATAGTGAAGACAAAGGGGGCAGAAAGTTACAAAGTTAAGACCAGTTGATGGATTTTGTGCAGAAACATCTGCTGTTGCAAGTTTATTTATGTCAACCAATTTAGGAATTCCGGTAAGCATGATCCATATTATTACAGGAACTATAATGGGAGTTGGTTTTGTAACAAGATTTCCAACTGTTATGTAAGACGTTGCTGGAAAGATAATAACTGCATGGATATTAACAATACCTGCTTCTTCATTAATTTCATATCTGACATATAAAATATTTGAACTGTTTTAATGTTTCAGAATTTCTTTTATTGTAGCAGAATATTTTTTTAATAAATGATTGTAAAATCCTAAATTCATTTTAATTATTTCAATGAATCTCTGTTTGGAAAATATTGGCCCACGTATAATAATTGATAATTTATCATAAAATTCTGCCAGGTTTTTATCTACAATAAGATTTTTTCCAAGATTTAATGTCTGTAAATAACCTTCAGGGACTATTCTTTTAAAATGTCCAATTCTTGAGTTTATATAAGCTGGTAATCTTGAAAGTAATGGATCTGCAAGTGCCATCTGATCAAAAATATAAACAAAAGGACCTGCATTGTATCCATATACACCTATACCGTAAGGTGTAAAGACAAATTTTTCATTTTTCTGTCTTAATTCTTTTCCTTCTTTTGCCCACTTGTTTTCTGGAAGAAAACCATTTTTTAATTTTTTATATAAAGAAGAGTATTCATAGTAGTAAGTAATTTCATCAGCAACTATATTTTTATAAGGATATATATAATTTAAATAACCATTATAAAATAAAGGTGAACTCGGTTTGGTATATACACCCCATGATATGATAAATAAGATTGAAAACAACCATAGTTTTTTATTTTCTTCAAAAATTTTATATACAGATAGAATACATATTGATATCAAAAATGGAATGGTGAATAATCTACCACTCATAAAATCACAACCAATAAGAGAAATATAGAAAAGATAAATAATAATTCCGATTGATAGAAAAATATATTTTGTTTCTTTTCTGAATAAAAATGTGATAGATATTGCTATTAATATAGTTATAAATGTAATAGGACTTCTAATCATAATATCAGTAAAATATATACCAGATGAATACATTATTATAAATAAAGGAATTGAATGATGAGTTTTTGCATAATAGGTATTTGGAAAAGGAAAACCATAATATATTATTGAAAATACCTCCCATAAAAAAATAGGAAAAATACCATAAATAATGTATTTAATTGAATTTTTAAATCCAATTTTATATGAGTAATAAGCAATGGGAGGAATATAAAATAAAATATTATCTTGTCTTGTTATTGTTGCAAGAGAAGCAATGAAGGTTAAAATGAAAAGATTTTTTTCTGAAAATTTATTTTTAGTATAAAAAAAGAAAAATGCCGCAGCTAAAAAATAAAGCAATGGATTTTCAAGTCCTGATGTTGCATATTCAATAAATGGTTTTGAAAAAAGTATTGTTAAAAAAATTATTATTTTGTTACTAAATGAAATGGAAGTTTTATATAGTATTATTAGAGTTAAAACTGATAAAATAATTGAAGTGATGTAGACAACATTAAATATATTTTTAGTAAAGAAATAAAAAGAAGAAAGAATAAATAACCAAAGTGGATGAGTGAATACCTGGACTCGTTCAACAATATTCCAGCGTAATCCATACCCATTTACAAAATTATCAATTACTCTGAAAGTAATATAAGCATCGTCACATATCCATGCAGTTTTTATTATTAAAATTATAATTATAAAAATAAGTTCAAAAATACATAACTTATATAATAAATTTATTTTTTTTAAGTGCGTTTTTATATTTTTTGTTATTTCCAGATTTTTATTATTAAATAAATAAATATAAATTATAGAAAGTAAATAGTTTAAAGACAAGAATATAACTATTACTATAAAAACCGATGTTTTATTGTCTATTTTAAAGTAAGTAATATTGAGATTATATATTATAAAAATAAATAACACGGAATATACAAAGATAAAAAAGAAATAAAGGTTTTTTTTGAAAAGAAAAAATATTAAAAGTGTAAGGGATAAAATAAAAATAAGCAAATAAATATTAAATATTTCATTTGATATTAAATAATATAAAATCATTACTTTGTATTATATCAATTAAATTGTAAAAATGGAATATAAAATCAACTTGAAATATGAGTTTGTTATATTATAATATTAAAAAAACAGTAAAATGAAAGGAGATAATAAAATGAAGAATAAAGGATTTTTGATATTTATATTTTTAATATTTTTTTACGGATGTGGTCAGGAATTTGATGTAACCATTTATAATAAATCCGGTATAGTATATAGTGGATATAATGATGTAACATGGATAGCAATAAGTGCTGGTATAAAAAATATAGATGGTACAAATATAACATTTTTACCGTCAGGTGTAGCAATGAGTGAGAATGATGTGAACGCAACAAACAGTATAACATTAAGGGCTCGAGAAAATGAAACCTTATCTGTTCATGCAAATGGATATGAATATATCTATGATGGTAGTGGTAATACAACAGGGGTATCTGCTTTTGAAATAGACACAGTGGAGCAGGTCCTTTATGGTGAATTTTTAAGTGAACCGCGCTGGTATGCTGCAGTATATAAGGATAATATTGTAATTTATAAAAAATAAATAATGTTTAAAGTTTTATATAATATTTTTATAGAATGTAGATCCTATATATTAAAGGGTTTATCGGCAAAAACATTAATTAGGAATAAAAAAGGCGACTTAACAAAATATTTTGATAAATTTATAGAAAATAAAATCATTACCGAATTAAAAAATAAATGTCCACTTAAAGCACAAATAATATCAGAAGAATTATCAAAATCCGTAAAAATAAATAAAAGTAAATCGGGGAATTATAATTATATTATTATAGATCCTGTTGATGGTTCTGATAATTATACCATTAAAATTCCTTTTGTATGTATGGGCATATCAATTTTTGATGATAAATTTAATCCAATTTATTCTTTTGTGGGTAATTATTATTCCTGTGATTGGATTTATGCTGATGAAAATAAAATTGTATTTAATAAAAAATACAAACATAATTATGATGAAAGAAATAAAAAGTTACTAATTTTTACTTTTTCAAAATTAAAATTAAATATGAAAATGCAGAATTTACTAACTAAATTTGATATTATAAGATCTTTAGGAGCTACAATTGGAGAAATGATGCTTGTGGCAATGAACAGAGCTGAGGCTTTTATTGACATTCGAGGAAAATTAACATTTGAAAATTTTGCACCATTTTTTCTTATAGCAAAACATACAAGTTTAAAATTAGTGAATGAAAAAGGAGAGGAAATAAAATTGAAAAATTTTTCTCTAACAAAAAAATATAAAATAATTTTTACTAATGAAAAAAATTTAAAAAGTATAATAAAAAATGTATAGTTAGAATTTATTTTTCTATTGGTAAATTATGCTCTTTCCATTTATTCTTTCCATTTATTCCAACCACTGAAAAAAATAACAATATTTCTAAAGCCCATATCAAAAAGTTTTTATGCTACTTTATATGAAAGATGACAACCAATCCCACTGCAGTAAGTTACAAGTATTTTATCTTTTAATATGTTTTCAAGATTTTTTATTTGTTCTGATACGGTATCCACTTGTATATTTATAGCCCCTTAATAAATTCTTCAAAAAATGTATTAAAATACTTTTTTGAAATAATGATTAATTATCAAAAATAATTAATTTTTATAAATAAAGTAAAATATATTAGAAAAAATCTTTTTACTTGACAAAATATTTATTATATGTTATAACTAATATATATAAATTTTTTGTTTAAAAATTTTTAACAAGGAGATAAAAATAATGGGGTAATAATTATTATCTTAAAAAATCAAAAAGTGGAGTGATTTTTATGAAAGAAACTTTGATTGGAATTGGTGCTGCAGCAAGATTGAGTGGATTATCAGAAAGAACTTTAAGATATTGGGAGAGTTTAGGGCTTATTAAGCCTTTGCGTCTTCCTTCTGGTCATAGAAAATTTACTAAAACTATGATAAAAAAAATCATAGCCATAAGGGATATTTTAAAAAAATATAATTTAAGAATAAATGACCTTATAACTTCTTCAAAATTTTTACAAGATGATTTATTAAAAGAAAAGATTTCAACTTCAGAGGTATTTGACCTTCACATGTCATATGATTCAGAAGTTTATAATTATGCCAAGAAATTAGGAAAAATTAATCCCCTTACAGGTCTTCCTGATGCTTTGTTTTTTCAACAGGAATTGGCAAGAAAAATTGAAAATGATGAAAAAATTTCGATATGCTATATTGATATGAAAGATTTTAAATATTATAATAAAAGATATGGTTATGAAAAGGGGGATATGGTTTTAAAATTTTTAGCAAATTTAATTTATGATGTTGTAAAAGAAAACGGAGAACCAAAAGATTTTGTGAGCCATCTAGGAGGAGATAATTTTGTAATAATGACTAATCCAGAAAGACATGCAAAGTTATGCACTGAACTTATAAAATCATTTGATTTATTGATAGAACAGCATTATGAAAAAGAAGATAGAGAAAAGGGATATATTGTAACTCATACAAGACGCGGTGAAGAAGTTAGAACTCCACTTATGACTCTTTCAATAAGTGTTGTATCAAATTTGAATAGAAAATTGATACATTTTGCACAAGCAGAAGATATAGCTGGTGAATTAAAACAATATGCTCAGAAATTTCCAAAAAGCGAATTTGTAGTTGATAGAAGAATAGGATAAAATTTTCAAATTTAATTATTAATAAACATTTTTAATGCTTTGATATTTGAATCAATATCGGTTCTATTAGGATTTATTTTTTTTACCATTTCAAAAGCATTTAGTGATTGTTTATAATCTTTAAGTGTGTAATATGTAACCCCAAGATTATACCATGCATTTTCATAATCGTATTTCATCTCTATGCATTTTTTGTATTGAAGAATTGCAGCATCGTATTTTTGAAGATTATAATAGGCGTTTCCTATATTATAAACATATTCATAGTCGGAGGGAAATAATTTATGTGCAAGTTTAAAATAATACAGTGATAATTCATAAAACAGATTATCTTCAAAAAATGTTCCAGCAGAATTAGCAGCAACTGACATATCTTTTGCATAAAGATCCTGATATTTTTCAGGATAAAAATTTTTTTCAATGTTATAAATGCCACGTAAATTATAAAATTTCCACATATTGAAATTTGTGACTATATATCTGTCGCTTATATAAGCAAATTCCATAGGAAGAACTCTATGTACAATACCTTTTGGCATGATTTTCATTGTATTATCAATAGAGTTTTCTTCTGGTTTGTTATATGAAAAATAAATATTAAAATTTGCCAAATTTAATTTAATAATTGCGTTAATTATATAACCAATTGATTCTGTTCCTACTTTTCTGGTTATTATTGGAACTCTTATTTCAGGATTTTGTTTTACAATATTATCTCTCACCCATTTCATAGGTAAAACAGGAGTTCCTATTATTGTTACATCATTTCTGAATTTTTTTACATATTTTAGATACCAGCAGGGGAAAACAATACCATCACCAGCCATGAATAAAATAGAATTTTTTTCAACTGAAGCCAGTAAATTTTTATTATAATCATAAGGAGAAAAATATCTGCTTTTATTTAAAATTTTCGTAAATATGGTGATTTGAGATAAAAAAAGTAAAAGAAAAATAACAAAAACAACAATACTATTTTTTAATTTTTTGTAGATGAAATGAAAACCCAACCCTATAAGAATTGAAAAAGAAAAATAAATTGGTGTTATATATGTTTCCATGATATAAAGGTGGTCTTTTTTAAGATTCAGATAAAACGAGGTTATTAAAAGAAAAGAAATCGGAATCAATATGAGATACCAGAATAATATTCTATTAATTCTGTATAACAGTAAAGAACCGAAAAATATAAAAATATATCCTACAAAAAGATTTTCATATAAAGATGCAGAGAAAAATTTAACCGCTTGAAAAAAAGTATTGAAAAAAGAACGCGTTATTTCTGACCTTATATATTGATAACGTGTAATAACTTCAATGAAATTGGAAAGTGTTGAAGGGTCGCCCCAGTTTAATATTGCCATTTTTGCGCGAATCGGAAGATATATATATATAAATAAACCACAAAAGAAAAAAAATAGGCAGAAAAACCATAATTTAATATTTAAACTTTTCAGATTATAAGATTTTGAAAGAAAAAAAACATAAGTTGGTAATAAAGCTAGTTGGAGCATTAGATGATTACCAAGAGAAAGACCAAAAAATAAGAAAAATAAAAAAAGGTTTTTTTTTATATTTTGTGAAGAATAAATATTTAATAAAAAAATTGAAATTAATATTACAAAGAAAAGGTTTAAAATATAAATACCTCCCTTTGCAATTATTGATTGCTGCATGATTGTAAAACCGCTTATAAATAAAAAAGATGGATAAAAAGAAAGTAAATTTTTATCAGATAAATTTAAAATTAATAATAATTTTGTAAAAAAAAAGTAAATCAATACAAAACATAAAATAGATACAAATATAGTGAAAAGATAAACCCTATATGAAATATCACCAATAGGAATAAATGTGAAGAGTTTTGCTAATAAAGAAAACAAAGGATAACCAGGTGGATGTTGAATTCCAAGAGTGTATGAAACAGTTATAGTTTCTCCGCAATCGCCAGAATAAACGGATGGTGGAACCATTGATATGAAAATGAAGAAAAAAAATAATGATGAGGTTAATAGAAAAAAAATTTTTTGTTTTTCTGATAAAACCATTTTTAATTGAAATGTTCTACCAATTTATCTATATCTTCTTTGTTCCCTTTTATTATAATAAGTCCTGCTGAAAATCTGCCAAAGATTTTATAGGCATTTCTTTTTGTCCAAGCAATTTTTACTTCAAATTTCATCGGATTGTTTTTGGATACAATTGTTTCATCTGTAACGAAAAGGTCAAGAATTGTTCTTTCTGGTAAAATATAATCATAATTAATTAAAATACCACTTTGGCTAACATTTATTGTTGTTGCTCTAAATGTCTCTCCTGGTTTAATTTTTGACTTTTTATCAATAAGATCATCGGGTAGACTTTTTACAATACAATCTACCTGAATAATTTTTGTATATCTTGGAAATTTCCTTAATTCTTTGTATTGTCTTCTCATAATGCCACCTATTTTTTTATATTTGGTGCCGGAGGTCGGATTTGAACCGACACGCTTTTTGAGGGCGGGGGATTTTGAGTCCCCTGTGTCTGCCAGTTTCACCACTCCGGCTTTTTTTATTAATTATAATTTATTTTAACCAAAAGTCAAATAAAAAGTAAAATAATGTTTTATTATAAACCTAACAAAATATGAATATTATTTTTGAAATTTAGATAACTATTATTTGCTAAAAAAGTTTTATTAATTATGTTTTTTATATTTTAAATTAGATTCAAATTAATTTAAAAAAGCCTTGAAAAAAAATCATTTTAGTATAAAATAAATTGACTTATTTTAATTCAAAACTATTTGAGGTGATTAATTGTGGCGCATGTTAAAATAATTGTTACTTTAAAGGATGGTGTTCTTGATCCTCAGGGTAAAACTGTTAAATTTGCACTTGAAAAGATGGGATATAAAAAAATTGAAGATATAAGAATTGGGAAATATATTGAAATTGAAATAAAAAATGATAAAAAAGAAAAACTTGAAAAAGAAATAGATGAAATATGCGATAAACTTTTAGCAAATCCAAATATAGAAAAATATAAATTTTCAATTGAATAAATAATTTTTATTTAATGGAGAATTGATGAAGGCAGGAGTGATTGTTTTCCCTGGTTCAAACCGTGATGCTGATTGTATGTGGGCATTGCAAGACATACTGGGGGTTAATACAGAATATATATGGCATGAAAATAAAAATATAAAAAAATATGATTTGATAGTTATACCTGGCGGTTTTTCTTACGGTGATTATTTAAGATGCGGAGCAATAGCCAGATTTGCAAAGGTTATGGAAAGTATACAAGAATTTTCATCAAAAAAAAATAAATTCATCTTAGGCATATGTAATGGATTTCAGATTTTACTTGAAGCTGGTTTGCTCCCAGGAGCAATGTTGATGAATAAAACATTAAAATTTATATGTAGATATGTAAATATTGTTACGGAAAATAATAATACACCTTTTACTGGTAAAATGAAAAAAGGTCAAGTATTAAGAATTCCAATAGCTCATAATGAGGGAAATTACTATTGCGACGAGACAATATTAAATAACCTAATAAAGAATGATTGTGTTGTTTTTAGGTATTCTGATGAAAATGGTAATGTAAATGATAATACTAATCCAAATGGCGCATTATATAATATTGCAGGTATTATTAATAAAGATGGCAATATTCTTGGTATGATGCCGCATCCTGAAAGAGCTATGATAAAAGAACTAGGTTCAACAGATGGTAGATTGATTTTCGAATCAGTGATTAAATATATAAAAAATAATTAAAGTATAGAAAATGTTTTATCCATAAAAATTTTGTATATTACTTTTCGCTTTATATAGAAAAAATTGTAATATTTTTTATATATTTTTAAATTTTTTATCAATAATGGAGAGTAAACTAATGGATTATAATGTTAAAATTACAGATGAGATTATAAAAGAACACAATCTTAAAAAAGACGAATATGAACTTATATTAAAAATTTTAAATCGTCCACCTACAATTGTAGAACTTGGAATATTTTCAGCAATGTGGTCAGAACATTGCAGCTATAAACATTCAAAACCAATATTAAAGAAATTACCAACAAAAGGCAAATCCATTTTACAAGGACCTGGTGAGAATGCTGGTATTATCCATGCAACTAAAAATTTAGCAATTGCTTTTAAAATTGAATCTCATAACCATCCCTCTGCAGTTGAGCCGTTTCAGGGAGCTGCAACAGGGGTGGGTGGGATACTACGCGATGTTTTTACTATGGGAGCAAGACCTATTGCCATACTTGATTCTTTAAGATTTGGAAAACCTGAGGCAAAAAACACACAGAGATTAATGCCTAGTGTTGTCAAAGGTATTGCTTTTTATGGAAATTGCGTTGGAATTCCTACGGTTGGTGGTGAGACAATTTTTGAAGATTGTTATGAAACAAATTGTCTTGTAAATGTTATGACAATTGGAATTGTTGAAAAGAAAAAAATTAGAAAAGGAATTGCAAAGGGTATAGGAAATCCTGTTATATATATTGGTGCTGCAACTGGGAGGGATGGTATACATGGAGCATCATTTGCATCTGCTGAACTTACAGAAGAGAATCAAGAAAGACGTTCTTCGGTACAGGTTGCAGATCCTTTCATGGAAAAACTTCTTTTGGAAGCAACTCTTGAATTAAATGATAAAGGACTAATAGTTGGAATACAAGATATGGGTGCTGCAGGGCTTACATCATCATCCGTTGAAATGGCCAATAGGGGCAAAGTTGGAATTGAATTAAATATTGATAAAGTTCCTAAAAGAGAAACAGGTATGAATGCTTATGAAGTGATGCTTTCTGAGTCACAGGAAAGAATGTTGATGATAACAGAAAAAGGTAAAGAAAAAAAGATTGAAAAGATTCTTAAAAAATGGGGGTTGCATGCTGTTACAATTGGCAGGGTTATTAAAAAACCATATATCATAGTAAAAGAAAATGGAAAAATAGTAGCAGAAATTCCTGTTTCTCCACTTGCCGATAGCAATCATAAATATTTTCCTTTGAAAAAACAAAAAGGAATAAAACCTAAATATCTTGAAAATATAAATATTAATTATGATTTAGTTCCAGTCCCTAAAAATATAGAAGATGTTTTAATTAGATTAATTGGTTCTCCAAATATTGCCTGTAAATCAGCAATATGGCAGCAGTATGACCATATGGTTAGAACAAATACTTGGACACTGCCTGGTTCTGATTCCGCTGTTATAAAGATAAAAGGAGAAAATCTTTTGATTGCAACTTCTGTAGATGGAAATGGTAGGTATACATATCTTGATCCTTATAGGGGCGGTGCAATTGCTGTTGCTGAAGCCGCGCGAAACGTGAGTATGAGTGGAGCCACTCCTGTTGCACTTACAAATTGTCTTAATTTTGGTAATCCAGAAGATCCAGAAATATTTTATCAATTTGAAAAAGCTACAGAAGGTATGGCAGATGCTGCTAAAATTTTAAAAACACCAGTTACAGGTGGAAATGTAAGTTTTTATAATGAAGGCAAAGATGGAGCTATTTATCCAACACCAATTGTTGGAATGGTGGGTTTTATAAAAGGAACACGATATGTTAAACAGTATTTTAAAGATCCAGAGGATATTATTTTACTTTTAGGTCAAACAAAAGATGAGTTAGGAGCTTCTGAATATTTAAAAGAAATACATGGTTTGATAAAAGGACCGGTTCCAGAGATTGATTTAAAACTAGAATCACAAATCCAGAAGACAGTTAGAAATGGAATAAAAGCAGGAATTATAAAATCAGCGCATGATATTTCAAAAGGTGGATTAGCTATTGCTCTTGCTGAGTGTTGCATATCCGCAAAATTACATGGAGAAAGAAATATTGGAGCATTTGTTGAAATACAAAGTGATATAAGAATTGATTCGTTACTTTTTGGAGAAACACAATCACGTGTAATAATAACAACATCAAAAAAGGATTTAAATGCGATGAAAAAGATTGCAGCTGAAAATAAGGTGGTGTTGACTGAAATAGGCAAAACAGGCGGCGATAGACTTATAATAAATATTGATTGGGCCGCAAAAAAATGTTCCCAGAAGATAAATATAAAAATATCGGATCTTGAAAATATTTGGATGAACGGAGTTAATAAATATGTTTGATAAAATTCGTGAAGCTTGTGGGATTGTGGGTGTGTATGGTCATGAAGAAGCCTCAACAATTGCTTATCTAGGCCTTTACGCATTGCAACATAGGGGTCAGGAAAGCGCTGGCATTGTAACTGTTGATTCAAATTATAGGGCATATGAAGTAAAAGCAATGGGTTTAGTTTCAGAGATATTTAATAAAGAAAATCTTACATATCTAAAAGGTAAAATGGCCATAGGACATGTAAGATATTCTACCACCGGATCATCCGTTATTGAAAATGCCCAGCCAATACGGGTTAATTATATAAATGGGGTTCTTGTGGTTGCACATAATGGTAATCTTGTCAATGCAGATATAATTAGAGATGAACTTGAAAAATCAGGATCAATTTTTGAAACCACAGTTGATTCAGAGGTTCTCATACATCTCATAGCAAAGTATAATAAATTAAACTTTATTGATGCTGTTAAATGGTCATTAAATCAGATAAAAGGTGCATTTTCATTTCTTATAATGAACAATGATACTTTGATAGCAGCACGTGATCCAAATGGTTTTAGACCTTTAGAGATAGGTAAACTTAATGATGCGTATATTGTTGCATCAGAAACCTGCGCATTTGATCTTATCAATGCAAAATGGATTGCAACAGTTGAGCCTGGTGAAATGGTAGTTTTTTCAAAAAGAGGTATGAAAGCAATCAGATTTGCAGAGAGACAGCGCAGTGCAATGTGTGTTTTTGAGTTTATTTATTTCGCTCGGCCTGATTCAATGATATTTCATAGATCTGTAAATGATATAAGGCGTGGTCTTGGATATCAACTTGGTAAGGAAGCTCCTGTTGCAGCAGATGTTGTCATACCTGTTCCTGACTCTGGTGTTTGTGCAGCAATTGGTTATGCTGAAGCAACAGGTATAAAATATGATATGGGACTTATCAGAAATCATTATGTAGGTAGAACTTTTATTGAACCATCACAGGAGATAAGGGATTTTGGAGTAAAATTGAAATTAAATCCAGTTAGAGAAATAATACAAAATAAGAGGATTGTTGTGGTTGATGATTCAATAGTTCGCGGAACAACAAGTAAAAAAATAATTAAAATGATAAGAAACGCGGGAGCAAAAGAAGTTCATTATAGAATATCATCTCCACCCATTATTAATCCATGTTTTTTTGGTATGGATTTTCCAACACGCAGTGAACTCATTGCCAATACGCATACAGTGGAAATGATAAGAAAATTTTTAAGAGCCGACTCACTAGCCTACCTATCCATTGAAGGACTTATAAAAACAGTAGGTGGTAGAAAAGATAAATTCTGTATGGCTTGCTTTGATGGTGATTATCCGGTAGATTTCCGTGAAGGGCAGAGCAAATTTAGTTTTGAAAAATAAAATAAAATAAAATAAAATAATTTCCTTTGACATATAAAAAATAATTTATTTTTGGTTATCATATTTTTTTAATAATATTATAAGCACGTTTATATCAGCTGGTGTAACTCCGGGTATTCTACTTGCTTGGCCGATTGTTTTGGGTTTTATTTGCGATAGTTTTTGTTGCGCTTCTTTTGAAAAACCAGAAAATTTATAATAATCAAAATCATCAGGTATTTTTTTTGTTTCAAGTTTTTTAAATTTTTCTATTTCTTCATTTTGTTTTTTTATATATCCTTCATATTTAACTTCTGCTTCTAGATAATCAATAAAATGTTGATAAACATCATTTTTTATTTCAATAAAAAATTTTAAATTATTGTAAGATAATTCTGGCCTTTTAAAGATGCTTAAAAGAGAAACAGGTTCTTTTATAGGTGTGGTGCCGAGTGATTCAAGATATTCTGCAATTTCTTTTGAAGGATGAATTATGGTTTTATTCAATCGTTTTATTTCGTTTTCATAAAACTCTTTTTTACGTAAATAAAGAGAATAAAATTCGTCATTTATAAGACCGTATTTTTTACCATATTCAATAAGACGAAAATCTGCATTATCATTACGCAGTATCAGACGATATTCAGCCCTTGATGAGAATAATCTGTATGGCTCGGAAACACCCTGTGTTGTTAAGTCATCTATCATAACACCTATATAAGCTTGTGACCTATCAAGTATAAGTGGTTCCATATTTTTAATTTTTGCTGCAGCATTTATCCCTGCTATCAATCCTTGGGCAGCTGCCTCTTCGTAACCAGATGTTCCATTTATCTGGCCTGCAAGGTATAATCCTGGAATTGATTTAACTTCAAGTGTTGGAAATATTTGTGTTGGAAAAACAAAATCATATTCAATGCCATAACCTGGTTTTACAATTTTAACATTTTCAAAACCTGGGATTGTTTTTAAATATGCATATTGAACATCTAATGGTAGTGAAGTAGAAAGACCATTTAAATAAAGCTCATCAGAATCACGCCATTCCGGTTCTATAAAAACCTGATGTGATGTTTTGTCAGGAAATTTTACTACTTTATCTTCTATTGATGGGCAATATCTTGGACCTATGCTGAAAATTTTTTTATTTGTTTTGCTGTATAATGGAGATCGATCGAGGTTTTCTATTATTACTTTATTTGTTTTTTCATTTGTTCTTGTAAGATAACAAATAACCTGTTTTATTTCTATCTTTTCAGTGGTAAAGGAAAAAGGTGTAGGTATTTCATCACCATATTGTGGAATAAACTTTGAAAAATCCAAAGAATTTTTATCAACTCTTGGATTTGTTCCTGTTTTTAATCTACCCAGTTTAAGACCTAGTTTTTTTAAAGAATTTGAAAGATTAACAGAAGGCGGATCATCTCTTCTACCACCTGGAAATGATTCAAGTCCTATGTGAATTACACCATTTAGAAAGGTGCCGGTTGAAACTATCACTGCTCTGGATGAAAATTTTTCATTTTTTGAAGTTATTATACCTGTTACCCCTTTATCATTTGTTGTAATTTCATCAACCATTGATTCTATTAGAGTTAAATTTTCTTGTTTTTTAAGTAAATTTTTAAAATATTTTGAATATTCTATTTTATCTGCTTGGGCGCGGAGCCCTCTTACAGCAGGTCCTTTTTTTGAATTCAACACTTTGAATTGAATACAAGTGGCATCTGCAGCTTTTGCCATTTCACCACCTAAAGCATCAATTTCTCTTACAAGTTGGCCTTTTGCAAGTCCACCTATAGCAGGATTACAAGACATTTCAGCAATTTTATCTAAATTTATTGTGAAAAGTGCTGTTTTTAAACCCATTCTTGCAGTTGCGAGTGCTGCCTCACATCCAGCATGACCTGCACCTATTACAATTATATCAAAGTTATTATTCACATTTTCTCCTTTATTACATTTGTTTGATGAGTTATATTATATAAAAAGAAAGAGAAATGTAAAGAAGGTGTTTGGAAAAGATATTCGTAAAAAATGTTCATTAAAGATGTTTAATAAAAATGCCAATTAAATTTATTATTTAAAGTCCAGTAATTTTAATGATCAATCTATTGTTGATATTATTAATGACATAATATATTTTATATTGGAGGAAAACGTTGACACTATATAATTTATACAACTACACATTAGACGAACTAATAGATTTTATGCAACAGATCAAAGCAGAGAGATATAGGGCAAAACAGATATTTGGTTGGTTATATGATAAAGGTATTACGTCAATTGATGAAATGAAAAATCTACCAAAAGATTTAATAAAAAAGTTAAAGGAAAGGTTTTTAATATCCATACCTGAAGTAAAAAAAGAAACAAAATCAAAAATTGATGGGACTACGAAATATCTTTTAAGATTAAAAGATGATGCTTTGATAGAATGTGTGTTATTATTTGATAATGAAAGAATTACATTATGTGTATCAACGCAGGTTGGTTGTGGTTGTGGTTGCAGGTTCTGTTCAACTGCATTACTTGGTTTTAAAAGAAATCTTGAAACAGGGGAAATAATCTCGCAGGTCATGCTTGCTAGAAAGAAAACCAATAATAAATTAACAAATATTGTTTTTATGGGAATGGGGGAACCACTTTTAAATTGGAAAAATTTAAATAAGGCAATTTTAGTTATTTCAGATAAAAATGGTCTTAATTTTTCTCAGACAAGAATGACTATTTCAACAATTGGCATTGTTCCTGTAATAAAACAGATTGCAGATTCTGATTTGAAAGTGAATTTGGCAATATCTTTGATAACAGTCAAAGATGAATTACGAAGTGAATTAATGCCATTTAACAAAAAATATTCATTAAAAGAAATTATTAAAGCTGCAGAATATTATAATAAAAAGACAAAAAAACAAATAACATTTGAATATGTACTTTTTAAAAATATTAATGACAATGAACAAGATGCTATGGATCTTATTGAAAAATTAAAAGATGTTGACTATAAAATAAATTTGATTCCTTATAATAGTTCTTTAAATACAGGCTTTAGTAAATCTGAAAATGAAAAGATGTTAAATTTTCAAAAAATATTAATAAGTCATGGAATAAAAGCATTTATTAGAAAAGAAAAGGGAGCAGATATAAAAGCTGCCTGTGGACAACTTGCTGCTAATATAAATTAACATAATGAGGGAAAAATAAAAATTGCTTAAAATATTTTGTTGAGTAAAATTATTTTTTATATGCAAATTTAATTGTTTGATTTTAATATTTAATAAGCAAGTTTTTCAAATTAAATTCTAAATATTAACCAAAAGATTTTTTCTTTCTTGACTTTTTAATTTAAAATTGTAAAATATAAAAAGATATTTAAAATTTTTTAAAGGAGGGAATTATGAAGAGATTGTTAAGTTTTTTATTTTGTGTAATTTTATTAATGTTTTTTACTGGTTGTGGTGGCCAGAAAAAAACAGCAGATTTAAGATTTATGTACTGGGGTGATGTTGCTGAAATCAAGATAATAAAAGATATGGTTGATAAATTTGAAAAAGATACAAAATTAAAAGTAAGTGCAGAAAGAGCACCATCTGGTCCTCCTTATATGGAAAAAGTTTTAACGCAATTTGCAGGTGGCAGCGCTCCTGATGTTCTTTTTGTTGAAGTGAATAATTTTAAACAATTTGCACAGAAAGGTGTGCTTGAAGATTTAAATCCATATCTTGAAAAAGAAACCACAATTAAAAAATCACAATTTTATCCAGAAATAATAGATAGATTCACAATTGATGGTAAATTATATGTATTACCAAGAGATATAGCTCCTATCTGTGT
>JAOAAI010000216.1 GCA_026418955.1 Candidatus Goldiibacteriota bacterium
TTTTGTATGTGTGCATAACAGTGCACGTTCACAGATGGCAGAGGCATACCTGAATCATCTGGCAGGAGATAGATTTATTGCAGAAAGTGCTGGATTAGAACCGGGTGTTTTAAATCCTTATGTTGTAGAAGTGATGAAAGAGGATGGAATTGATATATCAGGAAATTTTACAAAAAGCGTATTTGATTTTTACAAACAGGGAAAATTATATTCTTATGTAATAACCGTATGTGATACTGAAGCAGCAGAAAAGTGTCCTATATTTCCTGGAGTTTCAAAACGACTTCACTGGAATTTCCCAGACCCATCTAAATTCAAAGGAACAAAGGAAGAAATTTTGAAGCAAGTTAGAATATTAAGGGATGAAATAAAAAAGAAAATAAAAGAATTTATTGCATCTATCTGATTTTTCTGTTTTAGCATATAAAACCATTTTATAAATGATATGATAAATTAAGGGGCTGGCGATATAAATATATACTTACAATAGAAATTTTGTCTATGTAGTATTTAACCATAAATACTTTTGGTTTTTAATTTATTGCTATCAAATTATATGTAATAGTTATCACCTTGCTTTTTTTTATTATTTTTTTAAGGATTGCCTTTAAGTAGGCAATCCTTTTGTTATTTATTATACCTAATTTTACTATTTTTGTTTAACTATCATGTGTCTTTACTTTTCCAATTAATTAATAATTTAGTAATGACATAAAAAAAAAGTATATATCATATAAAAAATATAAAAAAGAGGTGAAATATTATGGAAGAAAGAACAATATTATATTTAGATGTAGTTACATTTTCTAAATATACAATAGATGATCAATGCAAAATAATAACAAAAATATGTAGTATGATAAAAGAAAATGTGATAGATGAGTTAAAAAGAGAAAAAAGAGAAAATATAGATGAGACATTATTATCGCCAATTATAGCTGGGGATGCTTTTGCAGTTGATTTTGATTTACCAGAAAGTGCCATACGTGTTGCTGTTAAATTGATGTTAAAGATACGAGAAGAAAAATTTAAGATAAGAATAGGAATTAACAAAGGGAAAGTAATCAAAATTGATACTTTTGGATATTATAATAATATTTATGGAGATGGAATTAATTATGCTGCAAGATGTTGTTCGGTTGCTGTTCCTGGGCAAATAATTATCAGTGAAAATGTTATAGGGTCAGAAAATAATTTAAAAAAGTTGCTTTCGGAAATAAATAAAGAAATAAATAAAGAGAATCAGAATAAAGACAAATTAATAGAATTAACTTTTAATTCTGATAAATGTAATATAAAACATGGTGAGGAGATAAAAGTATATAATATTTTTGATAAAAATTTAAATATAGGTGAAAAATTTTTATTTACAAATTTAATAATTGTAACAGGTGATAGAAGAGAGAAAAAAAATGGAGTGCCAGATTTAATTTGTGATGTCATTTTTCAATCTCCTTGTATTCATGATTTAACTTTTGTAACAAAACTAAAATTGCCTTATAATACTAATATATATTCTGATAAAAATTTATTTTTTGGCACCGAACGTTATAATTTATTTTTAGATAAATTTAAAGATAAAACAATAATTTCAATTGGTTCACATATAGTGAACATATATACATTTTATGCTATGAAACATAGTTTTTTTAATTTTCAAGTTAATAAAGAAATATATAATACGATTGTAAAACTTCATAAAAAATTTGTTGGTTTGCCGCCTAAAAGAAAAAGATATTTAAGTCAAGAAGAAAAAGATAATATTTTTGGTCGTCAAAAAGATGTGAGTGAATTTTATGATAAAAAAGACAATAGTATTAAAATTGGCAATCAAAAAATTTATTTAAATCATTTAGAAGAAGAATTTTCTCAATCAGTTATAATAAAAGATCGAATAAATAATATTGAAATAACAAAAAAGCAAGACCCAGTTACATATGGATTTATTTCATTTGCGCGACATATTGACAAAAAAAATGATAAAAACTTTACAATAATAATTGCTGGAATTGATTTAACTGCAACAATTCCACTTATCCAATATTTTCCTGATTTAGATTTTAGTAAAACTCCATATGGTGCAGTGTTTGAAATAGAATATAAAAGATGTCAATCTTTACCTTGGTATGAAAGGCCTTTTAATATTAATGATATACGTAATATAACATTATCGTATGATATAAAAGAATTATCTAAAAAAATTCAAGTAAAGACCAAAAGACAAGATTTGCTTGAATTAATTAATATACTAACAAAATTAAATGTCGATATGCCAAAAATACAAAAAATATTATCCTAAATTTAAATATCTGTATGATAGATAAAAATAACATTAAATAAAAAATAAAAAATATTAAAAAAATGGTGAATAAAATTAAGGGGATAAATACATGTTAAATTAAGTAATAATTATAGGAAAAATTTTAAGAGTGTTTGATTGTATCAAAGTGTAAGAAGTGGTTATGGCTTAAGGCGATAGGTTCAAGCTTAGTTACAAGGTAAAAAAATGTATTTTTATACACAAGAATACCTTGAGGTTGAACTTAAAAAACGAGATGATAGGTGACAAGTCAAGAGAAGATAGTTATTTTTGATTTCAACAAATCAAAATCAAGGATAACAAAAAATTAATTTATGTTTTTAAAAGTGGATTTTAATTTTCAGATTTCCTGCAAAAGATGTTTTTAGAAGTATTATATTTTTAATGTCTGAATTGATATGTTGGTAAAGCTATTTATATAATTTTTGTCAACTAATAAGACAATTATTTTAAAATATCATTTTTATTTTTTATTTAAGAAATAAAAACAGAAATAGGAGATGGTAGTATAAATAATTATACTCACAATAGAAATTTTGTTTATATAGTTATTAAGGTCAAATAAAATACTTTTGTTTTTAATTTATATTTGATAAATTATGTAATAATTATTATCTCACTTTTATTTATTATACCTAATTTTACTATTTTTGCTTAACCATCATGTGCCAGTACTTTTCCAATCTATATACAATTTACATTTGACTTTTTTTTATTTTTATAATACAATTAAACCGATTTAGTTCGATTAAAAAAGTATAAGGATGAATAAATGATAAAAAAAATTATAATTGGAATGTTTTTTTTAATATTAAATTCATTTTTTGTTTTTGCAGTTGAACAATCTTTTATAATTCCACAAAAAGACATTATTTATTCTGATCTTAAAACTCTGGCAGAAGCAGGTATCATCACATCAACATCAAAAGAATATTTTGAAAATAATGCAATCACGAGATTAGAAGCAGCAGGATATATAATTGAAGCAAAAAATAAC
>JAOAAI010000219.1 GCA_026418955.1 Candidatus Goldiibacteriota bacterium
AGTAAAATTTAGTAAAATAGTAAAAATCCGTGAAGGATTAAGAAGAAGAATAAAAATCGGCGATATGATAGAAATAGAAAAAAGAAATTTAAAAAATAAAGTACTTGACAAACGATTATAAATTTTGTATAATTAAATAGAAAGGAGTAAAATATGAAGAGTTTAAAATTAAATGAAAAAATAAAAGTAGAATTATGGTATTCTGACACTACAGCTTATGGGAAAAAGTTATATTTTTTGAATATTCCTTTTATAAATGGTTATATAAATATAAAAATATATGTTATGAATGTGGAAATTTTTGGCGGTCATATTGTTTTATGAAATTTTGTCCTTTAATTAATAATAATTGCAAACCTGATAATTGTGTAATGGATGTTAATGGAAAATGCATAATTGAAATTATCAAAGAAGGTATAAAAAACATTGATAAAATTCCTTTTTTAAATATTTTAAATTTATGGAAAAAATAATAATTATGCTTGGATTATTATTTTCTTTATTTAAGAAAAAAGATATAATATATGGTAAAGATTTATACTTTTCGCGCGCTTTATACCCTAATTATAAAAAAGAATGCTTGGATCGTCTAAATCAAATGTGGCGGAAAATTCCAATTTTGAGTATAAAAGGATATGATAGAAAAGCTATATTTGCTTTAATAATACATGAAACAGGTTGGTTGAGTGATATAAAAAGCTATACATATATAGTAGTAAATAATAATATTTTCGGAATTGAAAAATTAGGCGCACCGAGGAAATTTAAAAATGTTAATGAGTGCCTTAATTTTTTTGATTATATGATGAGCAAAAAACCAGATACTTCATATTTTAGAAATGCTTATGAAAACCGACAAAACGGTTTGAAATTTTTAGAATTGTTATATCCATATTATAATCCAAATTTAAGTTGGTTAAATAGTGTTAAAAAAATATATAATGGGCTATAACACAAGAAAACGAAAAAAGGCTTTAATATTAGCAAATTTAGAAAGATATTTAAACGGAGATGAAAAAGGATTAAAAAGCATTAGAACAATAATAAAAAAGGAGGTAGAAAAATGGAGGAAAATAAAAAGGAAGAAAAATCAATAATTAATGAAGATGAAAAAATAGAAAGGGCTATAGAAAAAACTATTAAAAAAATCATACTGGAAAAGTATGTAAAATGTGATGGATGTGGAGCACTATACCCGAAAGATGATGCTATATGCTACAAATGTGAATTAAAACACGATGGAAAAAATTGGATTCCAATTGAAGAAGAAAATGAGGAGGATGATTTATTATGACGGATGTTATAGAAGAAAAACCAAAAGCTAAGAGAGGCAGACCACCAAAAGAAACAGTAGAATTATCTGAAGAATCTTTAAGATTTTTACTAGCAGGTATTTTTAATATTTTATCGGAAAGGTTAGGAGAGCATTGGCAATTAAGCTCTGATGAATTAAATTATTTGGCTCAAAGTTATTATAAGTTTTTAAAGGCACAATCTAAAGTGATAGCTGATAATTTAATTACAATTAATTTTGTAATAACAAATTTAATTGTAATTCTTCCCCGAATTATAAAAACTATTAAAAAAGATAAAAGTGAACAATAAAATTGTTTGTATTTTTGGTAAAAAAGGAACTGGAAAAACGACTTATATAAAAAATAATATTTTAAACTTTTCGGAATATAAAAGAATATTAATAATTGATATTTTGGATGAATATACCATATTAAAAATTAATAAAATATATGAAATAAATAAATTTATTAAAAATTACGATTTCTCAATTAGAATAATTCCAGAAAATGAAGAAGAATATAATTTTATATGTGAATATATTTTTAATACAGAAAATATAACAGTAGTATTTGAAGAAGCAGCATTTTATCCAGTAAATGAATACATTTTAAAATTAGTAAGATTTGGTAGACATAAGAAAATCAATCAAATATATATAACTCAAAGACCATATGATATTAATCGGAATATTACAGCTATGGCTGATGAATTTATAATTTTTAACACTACAGAGCCACGTGATTTGGACTTTTTTAAAAAAATTCTTCCGCCAATTGCAGTAGAAAAAATTAAGACGCTACCAAAATACCATTATCTAAAATATTCGCCTTCAATTGGATATAAAATAAATAAACTTTAAAAAATTCCGTCCGCTTGAAAAATAACTTTTTTTAAATATAATATAATTGTGAAAAATAAA
>JAOAAI010000224.1 GCA_026418955.1 Candidatus Goldiibacteriota bacterium
ACATAGACCAGTATAATAATAAGTATCTCCGTCTGGCGGATTTTTTTCTATGCATTTATTGACATAATTTATAGCATCATCGTCACTCTGTTTATGATTATAATAAAGTATGCCTAAAATCTGTAAAACAGTTGCATCAACTTTTAAATGAGATTCTTTATCAGAGATATTTGTTTCAAGTGTTTTCTTCATTGCTTCAATCGCAGAATCGCATAATGATTGATTGCCACCAATACATTCATTATAATATGCAAGTGCAAGATTATATCTTTTAATAACATTATCACTATCAAGTTCAACTGCTTTTTTATATTCTTCTATACTAGCATAAACAAAAAATGGCAGTGATATAATAATTAGCATTGAAAAAAAATGTTTTCTTATATTCATAAATCCTCCTAATTATTTTGTAATAATAAATTTTTTCTCCCAAGATAAAATAAATAATAATCAATACTATCAACCATTTTTTTACCAATCAATATTTTATCTCCTTCCCTTGCCCATGCCATCATAACTATATTATCTCCTTCAATTTTTTTACATATCATGGACATTTTTTTTCCAGTGTCATTAATAAGCCACAAAGCATCAGAATACCAAAATGCAATCTTTGAACTATCAGGAGAAAAACATAATATATCACCAATATTTTTGCCTGTAAAAAGTATTTTTATTTTGTTATTTTTAATATTATATAATTTTATTTTTCTTTCTTTTGTTATCCAGTTCATAACAGTGAAAACAATAGATTTAGAATCCCATGACCATTGTTGTCCAAATCCATTTTCAGAGCCACTTATTTTCCTTGTTTTGTTTTTTGATATATCGGTTAAAAATAGAAAATATACTCCATTTTCTTTTCTTCTTTCCACAAAATATTTTCTATCTGGAGAAAAAACCTTTAAATCAAGGAATGATTGCACAGGAAAAAATTCTTTATCATAACTATGAATTTTTTCAACTTTTATAGTTTCTATCTCTGAAATATCAAGTTTAAAAATTTCGTTATTTATTTCTTTTGAATTTAACAAAATACTTGTTTTTTCAATTTCATCTAACCTATTCCCAACTTTGAATTTTGTTTTATATATTTCCTTTATCTTTTTTGCTTTTGCTGAATCTGGTAACTCCTGGATATAAATATAAATAAGTTTTTCATATACATTCTTTATTTTAGGATAATTTTTATATTTTGTTATTAGCTGTTGAAATATCTTTTCAGCTTCCTCATATCTCTCAGATTTGAAAAGCAATATACCCAATCTGTATAAAATATCTGGTTTGTATTTTTTAAAATCTGGATATCTTTCAAGAATTTTATAATACAATTCTATTGCAATATTATTTTCGCCTTTGATCATTGCTTCATTAGCAAGATTGAATAATCTCTCCGGGCTTTCTGATATTTCTATTTCTTCGGTATGTGTAAAAAAATCACAACCAAAAACTAAACATAAAAAAACAATAAAAATCAATAGTTTTTTTCTCATTTCACAATTTCACCCATTATTATTATTTCAACCCTACGTGAACGACTTCTTGTCTCTTCTGTATCTTTTAAATCATACGGTATATCAGCCCCATATCCAACAGTTGTGATTGATAATGGTGATATTTTATATTTTTCTACAATATACCGTAACACTGTTTTAGCCCTTTGCTGTGATAACCATATATTATAGTTTTTATCACCTTCCACACTTGAATGTCCTTGAATATATATCTGAACATTTTTGTATGTTACTATTTCATCCACTATTTCCTTCAGTCGTTGTTCCATTTCCTGTGTTAAATCATAAGAATTCGGTTCAAAATAGATGAATTTAAATGCTTTTAATCTTTTGGTTTTAGTAGAAATAACAAATGGGTCCCTTATTACCCGCTTGTCTTTTATTGTTGCTTTACTACCATCTTTGCTTGTTAATGTTAGCACATATTTACAATTTTTAAGATCCTCAACATAATTACCATCAAAATCCTTTCCATCCCAGACAACATAAAGTGGTATATTTCCACTGCCGCTAAATTTTTTCTTTGGTGTTCCTGATTTACTTAAAATATCAAACTCCCAGGCAACTATTTCTTTTATTTTGTCATTTACTATTATAAATGGAACCTGTTTTCTTTCTTCACTATCACTAGAAATAAGAAGATTGATAGGAACCACAAAAATTTCACGTCCGTTTATAGGTTTGTAAAATTCCTCTTTAAATTCAACAGAGAAAATTTTTTGTGGTTGTATTATATGACCGATTGATTTTATTATCTGCCCTTCCGCATCCTTGGCTTTAAAATCAAAGATATAACTCACATCGGTCTTTACTATTTTACCAACAGAATCCGTTCCATCCCATTTTAAATCTTTTGGAACTTCTCCAATACCTGAATATGTTTTGATAATTTTACCATCAGAGGTTTTAATATTTAATGTCCATTCTTTAACTTTTTCCTGAGGGACATTCGGTTTAAAAGAAACAGCCTTTATCTGGCCTTCAGATACTTCTATTTTTGGAATTTCAAGTGCTTTTGGAACAATCAAAGCCTTCTGTTCTGCAAGCGCTTGTTCATATAATGATTCACCAAATGTTATTTTTATACCTATTCTGTGAATATCTCCAAGCACACCCATTGGATTATATGAATAGTCAATTATACCAATATCACTGATATTTATACCTATACCACCAGATAAAAGTAATAAATTCTGAATATTTGAAAAAGAAAATGTTTCAATATCAAAACTGTTATTGTATCTTAATCCAAATCTAATAGAAAAAATTTTAAAAATAGTCCATTCAAAACCTGTACCTATAAAAAAATTATCTGTGTTTAATATTTTAGAAATATCAATATCAAAATTGAAATAATCGTCTTTTCCACTGAATAATCTAAATCCAACACCCAGTCCAATCTCCATGGGAAGAGGATCTTCTGTTCCTACCATAAAACCAAAATTTCTTCCCACCACTCCTAAAGAAAAATTTCTAGAAAATAATTCAAATAAAATTCCAGCATCTGCACTGACACCGATTGATGTTTCTGCAAAACCTGTTGATATATCTGCAAATCTTTCATATAAAACTTTTATATTTATGCCAGTATTAAAACCCTGAAAAATCGTTTTGCCAAAACCAGCATTTATGATTGCATCCTGTATAGTAACTTCATTTCCAGGTATCCCTGTTGAATTAAAATTGCCTATATCAATCCATAATATATTTATACCAAAACCAGTTCCTCTTTCAAAAGGATGAGCTAATGAAATATTATACATCATAATGTTGTTAAACCAGAATATGGATGTTCCTGCTAATTCGCTTTTATCAAGTAATGCTAATCCAGAAGGATTATAAATAAGAGATGAGCTATCATCTGCAATACCAATATATGCATCTCCCATGCCCGAAGGTTTTGCATCTGGTTTTATTTTTATGAATTCTGCTGTTGTTGTACCAAAATTTCCAGTATATATAATACATGGAAATAAAATAAGAAAAATAAAATAAAAATAAATTTTTATGTGATACAAATCACCAAATTTAAAAACCATCACCACCTCAATTTTCACAAAAACGTTTTCACGAAAATTAAACTTTTTATAATTATATTAAAAAAATATAAAAAAGTCAAATATATATTGTTAATTTTTTGTTAAATTAAATTGTAATTTACGAAAATTTTTATATAAAAATTTTGAAATGTTTTATTTATATATTACATACCATTTGTAATAATACAAATATATCTCTTTTAAATATATCACTAAACATATTTTCACAATATATTAAATAATATAATTTTATGATATAATAAACAAAAAAAAGGAGTTTTTATGGAAAAAAGAAAAGAAGACAGAAGAAAGAAAAAAATAAAAGTAAAAACCGATCGCAGAAAAGGACCAAGAAGATTGGTCTGTGAATGTGGCGGCAAAATTGAAGTGATTATTAATAAAATTTCTCATAAATTTATTTGCCTGCGGTGTGGAAAAGAATATTAAGTTATAAAATATTTATAAAAAAAATCTAAAATATTCTAAAAAGTAAAAAAATTATATTTGCTTATCTATCAATTGAGATACTTATAAATTTTTTATATATTGTAAATATTTTTCCAAAAAAACTTTAACATACTTTAGAACAATATTAATAAACAATTCGTTTATTTCTTATTATTTTATAACAACTAATTTTTCAACCATTGATTTTACCTGTTTTTTGGTATTATCTTCAGCAACCAGTACATAATAATAAATACCCATTGCCAGATCTTCTAAATGAGATTGAGTAATTTGAAGTGTATTTTTGCCTTGTAAAAGTCCATTAATTATGTAAGGACTAGATTTTGAATGAGGAACTTCTCTTATTAGTCTACCAGCTACTGTATACAATCTAAAATAAATAATCTCTGCCGGCTTTGTAAGATAAAAATCAATAGCAACAGGAGTTTTAAAAAAGTATGGATTTGGA
>JAOAAI010000233.1 GCA_026418955.1 Candidatus Goldiibacteriota bacterium
AAGCACGCACAGTAACCGGTATAGGTGCACCTGCTATTTCTGGATCAGCACCTCCTATAATTATTTCAAAATTACGTAAATCAGCGCCGTATAAAAAAACACTAAATAACAATAAAAATAAAATCAATATTCTCTTCATCTCTCACCCCGAGCCATTTAATTTTCAATTCTAAATTATCAATTTTCAATGTCAATTAATTTTCAATGTCAATTAAATAGTTCAAAAAGAGTTCATGAATAGTTCATAAGTAATTCTAAAATAGTAAAAACTTTTTTTACTATATTAGAACTAAGTTTAAACTATTTTTAAAACGTCTTTCATCCAACATATGGCATTTGCCATTGCTTTTTTATTTCATCCGACATTTGGCATTTGCTATTGTATTTATTACGTGATTTTCATATACTCTTCAATTGTTGTTATACCCTGTTCAACTTTTAAATAAGCGGACTCTTTTAATGTCAATAAACCCATATTCTTTGCTTCTTCTTTTACTTTTTTTACAGGCTCTCTTGCTATTAGCAATTCCTTTATTCTGTCATTTAATGGCAAAAATTCAAAAACAGCGGTTCTACCCTTATATCCTGTGTTTGAGCAATTCATACAACCACGGCCACGTGTTAAAACAAGTCTTGATTCCTCTATTCCAAGTGTTTTTAAAATATCTTCAGGAGCTTCATACGGTTCTTTACATCTGTCACATATTTTACGCACAAGTCGCTGCGCTAAAACACCAATGGTATTTGCATATACAACATAAGGTTCAATTCCAAGATTAATAATTGACTGCAATGCAGTTACTGTGTCATTTGCTTTAGTCATAGAAATAACCAAATGACCACTTGAAACAATATCAAATATTGCTTCTGCAGTTTCTTTATTTGATACATCACCAACCGCTATAATATCACAATCCTGTTCACCTAAATACCTTAAAACCTGTCCATAATTTTTTCTATTCACTTTTGTTTGATTAACACCTGGTAAAATATAATTTGATGAAACATCATCTACTGTAAAAATATTTACTGTAGAATCATTTATTTCATTAAGAGTAGAATACACAGTTGTTGCTTTGCCGCTATTTGTAGGACCTGCAATTAAAATAAAACCATGCGGCATTCTAATTGTCTTTTTATAAATTTCAAGTACATTTGGTTCCATTCCTATTTTATCAAGTGGCAATATCAAACTCTCTGTCCTCAATATTTTTAAAACTATTTTTTCACCAAATATAGTTGGAAAAGTATAGATAGCCATATTTATCTCTTTGCCTGAAATTCTAACTTTTAATTTACTTTCCTGGGGGATATTTTTTTCATTAATATTCATTTGAGCAAGCTCTTTTAACTTATTTAATATTCCTGTATATAAAGTTCTTGGTGGAGATTCTACTTCATATAAAACACCATCTATCCTTCTTCTTATACGGCACTTATCAGAATAAGGTTCTATATGGATATCGGTTGCTTCTGCATTATAGGCATCTGATAAAAGCGTTGTTAAAAAAGTATTAACTGGTGTATCCTGAGACATCACTGCCTGAGGAGTGTATGTTGTATCAGTTGATATTTTTGGTTGTGGAGGTGATGAAACCGACTCTAATGGAGAATTTGGTGATGTAAACATACGTGGTTGTTGTTCTACTGGTTGTCTATTTATACCTACTGATTGTTTTAAAGATTCATTTGCCACATATTCAGGAGTAATTTTTGTTTTTGAAACTGTTTCTTCAGAAGCTATCATTTCAGAATATGGAGATCTACTTATCTTTAAATGTGAATCATCTTTTGACTTGGAACTAAGTGGCGCGGATAAAATATCATCCAGTTCATCCACCTTTGCCTTTGTGATTTCTCCGGTATCTTCTTCCTTAAAACCAAAATATTTGCCTATAAGTTTGCTAATATCTTCTGGTGGAGCAAGACGAGCATCAATTTCACA
>JAOAAI010000254.1 GCA_026418955.1 Candidatus Goldiibacteriota bacterium
TATTTGCTATTAAATTATATGTAATAGTTATCACCTCGCTTTTTTATTATTTATTATACCTAATTTTACTATTTTTGCTTAACCATCATGTGCCTGTACTTTTCCAAATTAAATTTTTTTTAAAATTGACTTCAAATTTCAAATATGATAACCTTGACAAAAAGGAGGAAACAAGAAATGTTTAGAAAAATTATTTCTTTTAATAAAAAAATAGTAAATGAAGGGCTTACTTTTGATGATGTCCTTTTAATACCTGCAAGGTCTTCTGTAATACCAAGGGATGTTGATGTAAGAACAAAGTTAAGCAGAAATATAAATATTAATATACCCATTGTTTCTGCTGCAATGGATACCGTCACAGAATCGCGTCTTGCAATTGCAATTGCCCAGGAAGGTGGTATAGGAGTAATACATAAAAATTTATCTATACAGGAACAAGCAATGGAAGTGGATAAGGTAAAGAGATATGAAAGTGGTATGATTTTAGAACCAATAACTTTAACACCAGATGCAACAGTTTCTCAAGCAGCACAAATGATGACAAAATATAATATATCAGGTTTTCCAATATGTGAAGGTAAGAAATTAATAGGAATTTTAACAAATCGGGATTTAAGATTTGTAAAAAATAAAAAACAAAAAGTTAAAGAATTAATGACTCCAAGAGAAAAGTTAATTACGGCAAAAAGTGGAGTTACACTTGAGCAAGCAAAAGAAATAATGCATAAAAACAGAATTGAAAAATTACCTGTTGTAAACAAGGATTTTGAATTAAAAGGGTTAATAACCATAAAAGATATTGAAAAGAAATACAAATATCCAAATGCCACAAAGGATAAATATGGTCGTTTAATGGTTGCAGCAGCAGTTGGACCATCTGAAGAATTGATTGACAGAGCATCAGCTTTAATAGAGGCGGGGGTTGATGCTTTAGTTGTTGATACAGCTCATGGACACTCTGAGAGTGTAATCAAAGCAGTAAAAGAATTAAAAAGGCGCTTTAAAAATATTGATATTATTGCTGGTAATATTGCAACAGAAGAAGGCGCTAAGGATTTAATAAAAGCAGGTGCTGATGCAATAAAGGTAGGCATAGGACCTGGTTCTATTTGCACAACAAGGGTTATTGCAGGCGTTGGTATACCACAAATTTCAGCAATAATGGAAGCAGCAAAGGTTGCAATGAAAAAAGGAGTTCCTGTTATTGCAGATGGTGGTATAAAATATTCAGGAGACATTACAAAAGCAATAGCAGCTGGTGCTGATTGTGTGATGATAGGTAGTTTATTTGCAGGAACAGAAGAAAGTCCCGGTGAGACAATTTTACTGGAAGGTAGGAGTTTTAAAGTCCATCGTGGTATGGGTTCTCTTGCTGCGATGAAAAAACGCGGCGGTAGAGAGCGCTACTTCCAATGGGAAGAAGAAGAAGAAAAACTAGTACCAGAAGGAATAGAAGGTAGAGTTCCATACAGAGGCAATTTATCTTCCACTGTATATCAATTGATAGGCGGTTTACGAGCAGGAATGGGATATTGTGGAGTTAAAAATATAAAAGAGTTAAAGTTAAATACAAAATTTGTAAAGATAACTAATGCAGGCTTGCGAGAGAGCCATCCACATGATGTGATTATTACAAATGAAGCACCAAATTACAGATTAACAAGATAACAATTATGGAAAATATGATTGTTGTTCTTGATTTTGGTTCCCAAGTAACACAACTTATTGCCAGAAGAATAAGAGAACTTAATATTTATTCTGAAATCTATCCTTTTAATTATCCTGTATCTGAAATAAAAAAACTTGAGCCAAAAGGTATTATTCTATCAGGAAGTCCTGCATCTGTTTATGATAAAAATCCACCGCTGTGTTCAAAAGAAATTTTTAACCTTGGTATACCTATATTAGGAATTTGTTATGGTATGCAGGTAATTGCAAAATATTTTGGTGGAAAGGTAGTTGGTTCACATAAACATTCAATTCATAGAGAATACGGATTTGCAGAATTAATAGTAAAGGATAAAACCAGTTTATTAAAAGGACTAAAAGAAAAAGAAATTGTATGGATGAGTCATGGAGATAAACTTGCCAAGTTACCTAAAGGTTTTAAAATACTTGGTTTAACAGAAAAATCTCCATATGCTGTTATTGAAAACAGAAATAAAAAAATTTTTGCAGTCCAGTTCCATCCAGAAGTTGTTCACACACGTAATGGCAAAAAAATTCTTTCAAATTTTGCAGTAAATATATGTAAATGTCAGAAGAATTGGACAGCAGAATCATATATTTCCAAAACAATAAGAGATATAAGACAACAGACACAGGGTGAGAGGGTTTTGTGTGCTGTTTCAGGCGGAGTAGACTCAACAGTAACTGCTATTTTAATACATAAAGCTATAGGAGATAAACTTGTTCCTGTTTTTGTAAATAATGGTCTTTTAAGGTTAAATGAGGAAAAAAGGGTTTTAAATATGTTTAAAAAATTAAATATAAAAATAAATTACATAAATGCTGAAAAAGGATTTTTAAAAAGATTAAAAGGTGTTACAGATCCTGAAAGAAAAAGAAAAATAATAGGAAATTATTTTATAGAAGTTTTTGAAAATTTTGCAAAGAAAAGAGGAAAATTCAATTATCTTGCTCAGGGCACATTGTATCCTGATTTAATAGAGAGTGTATCTGTGAAAGGCCCTTCAGCCACTATAAAGTCCCATCACAATGTTGGTGGACTACCTGAAAAGATGAAACTCAAATTAATAGAACCTTTAAAATATCTTTTCAAAGACGAAGTCAGAAATATAGGCAAAAAACTTGGACTACCTGATGAGGTGATTAAAAGACAACCATTTCCAGGTCCTGGTCTTGCAGTAAGAATAATAGGTGAAATTACAAAAGAACGCTTAAATATTTTAAAAAAAGCAGATGATATTATTGTTGATGAAATAAAAAAAGCAGGACTTTATTATAAAATATGGCAGACATTTGGTGTTCTTTTACCTGTTAAAACAGTTGGTGTTATGGGGGATAAAAGGACTTATGAAAATGTTATTGCTCTTAGAGCTGTTCATTCAAATGATGGCATGACAGCAGAGTGGGTAAGACTGCCATATGATTTATTAAATAGGATTGCTTCAAGGGTAATAAATGAGGTAAAATATATAAACAGAGTAGTTTATGATATATCAAATAAACCACCAGCAACAATAGAATGGGAGTAAAAAAGATGATTTCTTTTGGTAGACATATTTGTAATGATTTTAATTTTGCTATAGAGAAAGAATGGCTTTTAACAAATAAAAAGGGTT
>JAOAAI010000065.1 GCA_026418955.1 Candidatus Goldiibacteriota bacterium
GGATAAAGACGTAGAGAAAAAATACCAGGTATTATTAAAAGTAAAAGATGCGCTTGAACGTGGCAAATTAATAAATGAACTGACTTTGCCGGACGATGAACTTGATAAGATAAAAGATTTTAATTTTTTAACCACCAAACCGATATTATATGTTTTTAATGTGGGTGAAGATGATGTTTTAGAATTTGAAAGTAAAAACAAAAATTTGATTGAATATATTAATAAAAAAAAATCACAATATGTAATAATTTCGGCAAAAATAGAATCAGATTTAATGGATTTATCTCATGAAGAAAGAGAGCAGTATATAAAAGAATCTGGAATAAATTGCTTGGGCTTTGATAATTTTATAAAAAAATCATATGAACTTCTTAATTTGATAACTTTTTTTACTGTTAATGAAAATGAATGTCGTGCCTGGCCTGTTTCAAGGGGTACTACAGCTATTGAAGCTGCTGGAAAAATACACTCTGATATGGAACGTGGTTTTATTAAAGCAGAGGTTATGAGTTTTGAGGATTTTAAAAAATATGGTTCTGAAAATGCAGTCAGAGAAGCTGGAAAATTAAGACAGGAAGGAAAAAATTATATAGTAAAAGATGGTGATATATTATATATAAAATTTAATGTAACAACGTAATACATGAAACTTTAAAATTATTTATACTTTGTTCATAACTTATTATATTTTTTCTTCTCTTTGATGGATGGAAGAATTAAATAATTAAAAGTGGGAAAAAAGAGGTTTAGCATAAATATTTTAACTGGTTTTATAATTGTTGGTCTTATCTAATATATTTATATTTCACTATTTTGTTGTTTTACTTTTTTGCATACTTTTTCCAAATAATTATATAAAAATGTATAAAACTATTTTGTGTTTTAAACGAGAATAATACATTAATCTTCAAATTTTTAGTACTTTTATTTTTTTTAGTTTATAGTATAATACTATTGAATATTTTTTAAAAAATAAATAATATATTATTTTCAAATAAGATTAAAAATTTTGATTTTAAGTTTTTAACTTTTTTGACCAAGCGAAAAATAAAAAATATTTTAACATTTTTTAATATTTGTAAGGGAAGATATTAAATGAATCCAGAAGAACGTGTAAAATTTATAGAACATAAAGGTAAAAAGATTTTGTTCATAGATATGTCTGAATTGCTGGAAGAAGATGTTATTTCTGTTATTGAATATGCAAAAAAAATAATAAGATCTCAACCGGAGGGCTCACTTCTTACATTAACCGATGTAACACATGCAAGATATAATGCAAAAGTTGTATCTGCTATGCAGGAATATGTAAAAGGTAACAAACCATATGTGAAAGCAGCTGCTGTTTTGGGGATTAATCCAATAAAAAGGATTATTTTTAATAAAATAATGGAATTTTCACAACGAGAGTTATTTGCATTTGAAGATAAAGAAAAGGCATTGGAATGGCTGATAAAGCAGTAGTTTTTAAAAATTGAGTATTTTATATGTAATAGATTGCATTTATTTTATTTCAATTTTTAATGGATTAGCTTTATTATATATTTAATAAATAATTAAAAAATTGAAAAATTAAAAACATTTTATTATTCAAGAAAAAATATTTGTATTATTTTTAATGTTACTAAGATTTTAAAAATAATTGACAATAAAAAAGATATAGGTATAATATCAAAAAATTAATGGTTGATTTTATATGTAGAAAATAAATTCTACATTAAAATCAATTTATTTTTTATTATTTTTGTAAAATTATTAGGTAAATCTAAATAAAAGATAATATGTAAATTATATAACATGTTAATTGTAAATAAAAAGAAATTACTACTGCTAAAGAATTAATTTTTTTTCTTGTGCAGATAGGAAAAAAAATAAAAAGGAGTAATGTATGTTTACACAATGGAGAATATCAGAAGATTATAAAGATTTATTAATAAATCATAAGAGTATTTTTATTCCAGAAAGTAAAGAAGAATTACTTAAAATTGTTTTGGGTGACGAAAAAAATAAAATTTTTTCAGTTGAATATGAATATGATGGCAAAAAAATAAAAGAAGCAACAGTTACAAAATGTAAAAATGGAATAGCAGTAAATTATGAAGATTCTTATATAAGACGCCGCGATCCCGACTGTCTTTTTATAGCGGATGATTTAGAAAGTGATAAACCCAGATTAAAAGAAAGATTTGGAATAGATTTTAAAGATTTAAAAAGAGAAACTATTAATTGGTTAAAAAAACAGGATTTAATTGTTATGCCTTTTACAACCGGTGGAAATTCAGTAGCGTATGATTCTTTGTTTATTGGACCGAAAAATGCAGCTTTTTTTGCGGCAGGTTTATCCTATTTACAAAAAATTTTAAATTATAAAGAAATAAAGAATGATTTTAAACCATTAATTATTCAGGT
>JAOAAI010000085.1 GCA_026418955.1 Candidatus Goldiibacteriota bacterium
AACATCATGTGTTCAAGAAAATGAGATAACCCTTTTTCATTTTCCTTTTCATATGCAGCACCCACACTAATCCAGAAATTACACGCAGCAACCGGCGCAGAATGATTTTCTTTAATTATCAATGTAATTCCATTTTCTAGTACTTCTTTCACCACATTATCCTGTTCAATAGCCATGGCAATACTCCAATAAAATAAAAAAATAAATAAAAATAAAATTTTTTGTTTCATTTTTAAAAACATTAAAATTCACCTTATTTCTGTAAAAAGACATTTCAAACTATCATTCGCACGTAAAATAAAACTTTTTAAAACAAAAGGTATCAAAACAACGTCGCCTTTTTTTACTTTTTCTTTACCACATTTCCATATGATGTCGCCAGTTCCATTAAAAAAAGAAATAACAACAGGTGTTATACAATTATACCAGTATTTATCCCCTTTTTCCATAATAAGTTCATAAATAAAAAATTCTCTGGTTTTTAATAAATTTCTTCTATTTACTATTGTATTTTTCAAAATCTCATTTTTAATCTTTCTTTTTATTATTGGTTTATTGTTTATTTTTATTGCTTTGATTCCATTTTCAAGATCAAGAGTGCGTGAAATTTCTAAATTCTGACGTCCCCAATCATAAATTCTATATGTTATGTCTGTATTTTGCTGTATTTCAAAAATAATATTTGAAGGCCCAATACTGTGAATAGTTCCACCTTTTATATAATAACAATCACTTACTCTGGTTTTATATTTTTTAAGATTAGTAACAATTTGACCAGATAAAATAAGTTTTTTTATGATATTTTTTTTTATTCTTTTTTTTAATCCGAGCAAAACAAAAGAATTTTTGTCGGCTGATACTATATACCAAGCCTCTGATTTTCCTGATGGCAAATTATTCTTTTTAGCATAAGAATCATCTGGATGAACCTGGATGGAAAGTTTATCTTCTGAATCAATGAATTTAAATAACAAAGGGAATCTATTTTTATATTTTTTTGAAATTTCTTTACCGAGTAATTTCTCAGAATAATTTTTCATCATTTGATTTAATTTAATACCTTTATAACAACCGTTTGAAATAATAGAACAATCCAGCTCCTGGTCTGCAAAAAACCAAACCTCGCCTATTTTATGACTCTTGGGTATCTTAAAAAATTCTTTTAACTTTCTACCACCCCATATCTTTTCTTTAAAAATAGGGTAAACCTTTATTGGATAAGCAACAAATGACATATAATCTCCTTTTTAGCATTTTCTAGTATTTTTTAAATATTATATTTTTCAATTTTTGATATTAACATATTTTCAAACATGTTTTTTCAAAAATTCATTTAAAATATTTTTATTAAACGATACTTTTGTATTAATATCTTTTTTTTATATATGATCCTGGAAAATAATGATATAAAATTTCATTATATTTTTTTCCTTCCTTAGCCATTCCTAGGGTTCCACGCTGACACATCCCAATCCCATGGCCCCAACCGGCTCCATATATGTAAATATCTTTAATATATCCCATTGCGTCCTTTCTATATTCCCATTTTATCACATTTGATCTTATTTTTCCTAAAATCAATCTTATAATATCAAAATTTACTGTTTTACTACCCTTTTCTCCTTCTATATATAATTTCACAATCGCACCTGACTTTGCTCTCTTTATCGGTTTTATATTTTTTATCTTTCCTAAATCATATTTCTTTTTAACATAAAAAGAAAGTGCATCAGAATCCATATATCTTATCCATCTAAAAAATGATTCATAATTACCTTCTACTTTGCAATATACATCAGGTGATAATCTTATCCATTCTTCTAGATAAAAAGGAGATAAAGGAAATGACCATTTAGTATTTAAAGTATTTCTTCCATCAAGAACACCTTTTAAACTTGAACATAATTTATAACCCCAGGCATCATAAATATCTGTTGTATGGCCACCGCATGAAAGAGAATAAAATGTTTGTAATATTTTATAATTAGAACCATATAAAACTTCACCACGTGTTTCATCTACTGCTTTATTTGTTCTTTCATTTTCTCCCTGAATCCCTTTATAAACTGCACAATGCTGCTGCGCGCATAAGTCAAAACCATCCTTTTTGTGTCTACCTAAATGCTCAAAGGTATAAGTTCTTGCAGCTACAGCCTGCGTTTTTAAAGCTTCCATTTCCCAATGGGGTGGCATTTCAGATGGCAAAACGCCATATAAATACTCTTCAACATTGATCTGATTGACAAGTGTTAAAAAATTTTTTTTGAATATTACTTTAAAATTACCCCTGTATGTTGTATCATCTGTTGAAGACCAATAAAAACCTTCTCCATACTGAACATTGTATATATTTACTGTTGCTTCATTTTTCTCCTTTTTAATGTAATAATTACCTTCTTTTATTTCTATTGAATTGCCATCCATTTGCCCGGCAAATACTTTTTTATTTTTATCGTCAACTTCAATAAAATATTCTTTTAATTTTTCTCCTTTAAACAAGATCTCGTTTTTATCATTTAAAAAAAGAAAATCGCTACCTGATTTAAAATAAATATATTTTATTTTTTCAAGCAATCCAATTTCAACTATCGGTATGACTTCTGCATTGAGAACTGAAATTTTATCAGGAGGTGAATATGATATACGTTTCATTTTTTTCTGTGCAACATATTCCTCTGTTTTTTCTTTTATTTCAGGAACAGTAGCTATATACTTCTGAATCTTACTAGCTACCTCCTCATCTTTTGTATCTATATCTCCAACTTTCCTCCAATGAACAAAAGCTTTTGAAAAATCACCTTTTTTTTCATACAGATATGCTATTTTACGAGTTAATTCTTCTGTATAAATTCTGTCTTTTTCTATTGCAATTTTATAATTTTTTATTGCTTCTTCAAAATTATTTATCGTCTGATATACTTCACCTAGTTTTATATATGGAATAACTTTCTTATCATCAATTTCTATTGATTTATTAAAAGCTTCCTTGGCTTCCTCATATTTACCTTGTTCAAGTAAAATACAACCAAGCCAATAATAAATTTCCCAGTTAATCATATTTCTTCTTAAAAAAAAATTTATTTCTTCTTCTGCAAAATGATATGCTCCGATAAAATAATACATTTTTGCAAGTTCCAGATGGACTCTGGGATCTCTATCATTTATCTCCATTAGCTCTTTATATAAATTAAACGCTTTTCTGTTTTCGCCGAATTCCTTGTAAATAGAAGCAAGATTAAAATAATTCATTACATTATTTTTATTTTCTAAAATTTGATTTTCATAATAATCAATTGCATCTTCAATATTATCATAATATTTATTATTTTCACTTCTAATGGAAAATATCAACAAAAAAAATATCAGAAACAAAATAAAATTTTTTTTCATAAAGTAAATTTTTCACCTAAATAGATTTCTCTAGCCTTTTTATCGTTTATTAATTTTCTTGCAGTTCCAGATAAAAGTATTTTTCCTTCATATAGGATATACGCCCTATTTGTAATAGAGAGAGTTTCTCTCACATTGTGATCTGTTATTAGAATACCTATATTTTTCTTTCTTAAATCCTTTATAATATTTTGAATATCAAAAACAGTAATGGGATCTATTCCAACAAATGGTTCATCAAGCAAAATAAATCTAGGCGATAAAACAAGTGAACGTGCTATTTCAACGCGCCTTCTTTCTCCACCAGAAAGAGTATATGCTTTTTGTTTTTTTAAATGCGTTATTTTTAAATCATCGAGTAACTGTTTTAGTTTTCTATCCTTTTCTTTTTCATCAATATCCATGAATTCAAGAACAGACATTATATTTTCTTCAACAGTTAAATTTCTGAAAATAGAGGGTTCCTGAGAAAGATAAGAAATCCCCATCAGTGCTCTTTTATACATTGGCATTTCTTTTATTGATATTTTTTTATTATTATCAATAAATATTATATCTCCCATATCCGGTTGAATTATACCGAGAATCATATAAAAAGTCGTTGTTTTACCTGCACCATTAGGTCCTAATAATCCAACTATTTCACCCTGTTTTACCTCAATATTAACATCATCAACAACGCGTTTATTTTTATATATTTTTGTGAGATGTTCAGTTACTATTTTTGTCAATAGAAACCTCCTTTTTAATATCTTCAAAATCGCCATAAAATAATTTTGCCCAGATATTCTCCTGCAATTTAATAATCATTTTAGTAATATCTATATTTATTTTTGATGAAATAAATATACTATCATTCTTTCTTGCAAATGGGTTGCCAGTAAGTTCCAGTTCTTCTGTTAATTCATTATAAATAACTCTGTCAGAAAATGCCACAATATCTTTTAATTTGATTTTTACTTTTTTATCAACCTTTGATGCTATAATTTCACCTGTTTCTACATCATATTTTATCTCATCGGCATATAAATTTATTTTTTCATTATTATCAAGTATTTTTTCTGCAATCACATTTTCATATGCTTCTATTTTAGACATTGACTTATTGTATCTAACCTTCTTACAGGTAATTTTCACCTTTTGTTTTGGATAATTAATCTTAACGTTACCAATAGCCTCTGCATTGTCTCGGTAATTGATTGATTGCAATTGATCACAAAAAAGATTAACTCCCTGTGCTTTCAATTTCACATTACCTATAAAAACAGCTACCGATGTTTCCTTATTAAATGTCATTGTATCCGATTCAATAGTTAATTCTCCGATCTTTATTTTTCTCTTTTTTGTTTTTCCTGATTTTTCTATTAATTTAGTTTCTATCTTTTCTTTTTTAGATTGGACAGTTTGTGTAATTTTCTGGTGGACTGATTCTGATATTTCTTTTGTAAGTTCCTGTCCCTTTATTTCTTTACTGGTTATAACATCTTTATTTTTAAAATCTTCAAAATACATCTTTTTATATTGTGTATCATCAATGTGATGGCAAGAACACAAAATAAAAATTAATCCAAAAAATATATAATTATTCTTCATCCTGTTCTATATCCTTTACTTTTAGTTTAACCTTTTTATTTATCCTTATGTCCTTCATATCAATATCTGATTGAAAGCCGATACCGCTTATGACATTTTTATCCTTTATTACTGAAACCGGACCCTCTCCTATTACTTTTTTCTGCGCGTCATCCCAAAAAATAGAATCTGTAATTATAACTGTGCCGTTTGATGCTTTTATTGTAACATTGCCGTATGCTTTGAAAGAATTGTTTTCTGTATTTATAACCGCATTGTCAGCACTTAAAACAGTTATACCACCATCCTTCTCATAATTTTTCATTTCAAGTTTCTGGGCAAAAATAAGTTTTTTCATTTCAAAAACCTGGGCAGATGCAGCTTTTAATTCGGTTTTCTTTATTCCTTCTTCTGTTGTTGTCAAATTAAATCCCTGTATGATATAGTTTGGTATATTTTCTATTTTTTCTGTTGCAGGTAATCTTTGCTGAATTTTTTTATGCTCGCAGCCAACAATAATCAACAACAGAAAAATCACTAATAGTAATCTCTTCATCTACCTCAACCTTCCTTGCTCTAATTTTAATTTACGATTTTTAATTTCTATCGCACTACTGATTTAAATCTATCGTGTATCCAAGCCCACTGCTCAGGATAATTCATTATCATTTTACTTATATCATCATTATATAATCGAACTATCTTTTCTATGCTATCTTCTTTATTTATATCATAAGGTTTGTTAATTATCAAATTATAATAACCATCTGTTCGTCTCACGCAGAAAAGAGTCAAAATATAAGAATTGTAATGCTTTGCAATAATGGCAGGGCCAATCGGTGTCTTTGCATCTACCCCTAAAAAAGGGACAATAATACTATCAACATCTGTGTCTTGATCAACAAGAACTCCGAGCATCAAACCACGTTCTGTTAATTCTATAATCATATCTCTTGAAACTATATCCCTATCATAAGCTTTTACACCAATTCTGGTTCTTGCCGAATATACAATTCTATCAATTCTATCATCAAATAATTTTTTACCTATGACACCTATATTGAACCCTTTAAACTTAAGATAAATAGGTATCAATTCCCAGTTACCGAAATGTGCTGTAACCCCGATTAAACTTCTACCTTCTTCTTTTGCTTTATATAAATATTCAAGTCCGTTTGTTTCTTTTACCAAGGAAACTATTTTTTCTGGAGCACTTACAGAAATTTTTATAAATTAAAACAAGCCTCTGCCATAATTTTTAAAATTTTTTATTATAAAATCTCTTTTCTCTTTTTCAGAAAATTTATTTTTCCCATAGACAATATCAAGATTTTTACATATGATTAATTTTTCATTTTTCATAAAAAAAGAAACTAAAATCCCAAATATTTCTCCGCAGCGCATCACAACCCGAATCGGTAAAAAAAATAAAACCACTTTAAAAAAATAAATAATAGCAACAAGAGACAAATTTCTTATTTTTTTAAAAAAACTATTTTTCATGACGCCGCAAATATAAAGATAATGTTTTTTTCCATAAACCGCGGGCTTTTATTATGAGGTCAATTACTTCTCTGGCACAGCCTTCCCCACCTTTGTTTTTGCATATATAATCAGCGTATGGTTTTATTTCCTTTATACAATCACTTGGTGCGGCTGAAAACCCACATTTTTCCATAATAGGTATATCTATTACCTCATCACCTAAAAAACAAATTTCTTCATCTTTTAATCCTATTCTTTTTTTTAAATGCTCATAAGCTTTTATTTTTTCAATAACATTCTGATAAACATATTTTATTCCAAGTTCTTTTGCTCTAATTGTTATAACCTCTGAATATCTACCACTTATTATTGCAAAAATAAGCCCTGCATAATGTCCAAGTGTTACTCCTGTTCCATCACGAACGTTAAAATTTTTATATTCTGTTTTATCACTTCCAATAACAATTTTACCATCTGTTAAAACACCATCCACATCAAAAATTACAAGTTTTATTTTTTTTAATTTTTTAAGTAATTGTTTTTTCATCAGACAATTCCAGCGCTTAAAATATCATGAAGATGAATTATACCTTTTAGCCTTTTATTCTTATCAGGAATAAGCAAAACAGTTATTTTATTTTTCTCCATCATAGAAAGCGCATCCACAACAAGTGCATCTTCTTTTATAATTTTTGGGTTTTTTATCATTATTGAAGACATCTTTAAAGAAAATGGATTTTCATTTTTTTCTATTAGACGTCTTAAATCGCCATCGGTGAATATGCCACACAATTTATTTTTTTCATCAATAACAGCAAGACATCCAAATCTTTTCTTCGTCATTATAAGAAGTGCTTTTTTTAATATCGTATTCTTTTTTACAACAGGTAATTCATCTCCTGTATGCATTATATCTTTTACTTTTAAAGTTAGTTTTTTGCCCAGCACTCCTCCTGGATGAAGTTTTGCAAAGTCCTCTTTTTTAAACTTTTTAATTTTCAAAAGAGCAATTGCAAGCGCATCACCAATTGCAAGCTGAACTATTGAAGAAGCAGTAGGCGCAAGCCCCATGGGACACGCTTCTTCTTTTACATATGAATCAATCACACAATTAGCATTTTTGGAAAGTGTGGAATTTTTATTACCAGTTATAGCAATAATAGGTATCTTTAAATCCTTTATGGATGGAAGCAAATCAGTTATTTCCTCGGTTTCACCACTTTGAGAAATAATTATTACAACATCTTTTTTTCTTATAACTCCTATATCACCATGTGCTGCTTCTACAGGATGTAAATATATGGAAGGAGTTCCTGTAGATGATAAAGTTGCTGAGATTTTTTGTCCTATTATACCTGATTTACCAAGGCCAATTATAATTACTTTACCTTTGCATTTTTTTAAAATATTCACAGCAAAAACAAAATTATCTTTTATCGTCTTTTTCAAATATGAAAGTGCATCTATTTCAATATCTAAAACTTCTTTTGCTATTTTTTTCACATCCATATTATAAAACCTTCATACTTTGTCTTCTATATACCATATTCTGGCACAATTTTCGCATGCAATTATTTCTTTACATTTTTTTACATCTATTACCGCCTGGGCACGAACTGTCATTTTACACCCCCCACATATTGCATTATCCTTTCCTTGTATTTCAATAGGTGCTAAAGCTATGCCACCTTTATTTTTTCTAATTTTTTCATAACGCTCATACCAATTTTTGTTTACTTTCTTTGCCATTTCTTCTCTTTTGATATTTTCTTGATTTATTAAATTTTCTTTTTCTAATATGTGCTTCTTGTAATCAGAAATTATATTATTAATTCTTTCCTCTTCTTGCTTCACTATTTTTTCCTGTTCCTTCAACCATTTATTTATCTCTTCCTCTTCTTCCATTATGGCAATAATTTTTTCTTCTAAAATTTGTATATCTTTTTTTATAGCTAATATTTCTTCTTGTAATACTTTATATGCCTCATTTGTTTTTATCATAGATGTCTGTTCTTCTTTCTTTTTTATATCCTGTTCTTTTGCCTTTATTTCCAATTCAAGCATATTTCTCTTTTTTCTTGTATCATCAAGTTTTTTCTTTTTATTTTCAAATTCTAGCCTATTGTTTTCTATTTGTTTTTGATTTTCTATTATTTTTGCCTCCAATTCCCGCTTTTCGCTTTCCAGGTTTAAAATAATAACGTCAACTTTTTGCAACTCAATAAGTTCTGAAAGTATTTGTTTCACATCTTCCATTTCAAAAGGCCTCCTATGTTTGTAAATTTTCAGTTTTTGATTGTCAATTATTAATTAAAATAACTGATTCACAATTATAATTTCAATTAATCAAAAATATATCATGATCAATTTAGATTTTCGATTTTCTAATTTCTAAATTTAGGTGTATAAATAAAAAACGCCGCATTGTCTTTCGACATTGCGGCGTTTTACCCATTAGTTTTATTATCCTTCTATATTTATGGCACCAAATTTAAACATACCTACGATGCCACCTTTTATAAAATTCCATTTAGACATGTAATGTATCCACATAAATTTAAATAACTTACTTTTTGGTTTCATTTTAAAAACAGGTAGGAAAAATTTAATTGTAAAAAACAACCATAAAGTTACTAAAATTATTATAGTTACTTTTGCAGAAATAATAGCAGTCAAACCACCAGTGAAAAAAATTACGGCAGCTGTAATAACAGCAGCAAAAAAGAAAAGATGCATTAATAAAAAATCACTAATATAAATTATACCAGGAATAAAAAATGGTATTGAAAAGCTAAAACCACCGAAATAATTAAAATAAAATTCCAAAACATTTTTTGCATGTTTTTTAAGTAAAAGTGGGTGCCCATAACCATAGCCCCATAATTGTTTGAAAAACTGCTGTGGAGTTGCTCTATGCATATGGTCAACTATTGCTGATGGTTGAAAAAATAATTTAAAACCTTTTTTAAGTATGCGTAAATTAAAATCAACATCCTCGCCTGTTGATTCATGCCAGAATTCCATACCTATTGCTTCAGCAGCTTTTCTAGATACCGCACAGTTTGCTGTTGCAAAAAATGGACAAGTTTGTGAGCCATTAACCTCATGCGGAAGATCTTTTTTTATGGATGGATAATATCCACCATTTTTCATTCCAACCCTGTTTCCTATTGTTAAAAACAAACTCTGCTCACAGTATGCTTCTGTTTCATTATTAGCATCTGTCCGTAAAGTATATATCTCACCACCAACCATTCCAATCTCTGGATCTTTCATAAATGGTTCTAACATTTTCTCTATCCAGTCTCTATGTGGGGCACAATCGCCGTCTGTAAAAAATATATATTCACCTTTTGCAATTTTTAAAGCAGCATTTCGTGCATGCCCAGGTGATTTTGAATCTGGAACATTTACAATTTTAATAAAATCATATTTTTCTTGCCATTTTTTTATTATTTCTATCGTTTTATCCGTTGAGCCACCATCAGCAAATATTATCTCCCATTTATCCCGTGGATATTCAACATTTAAAAGATACTGTATTGTTGTATCAATTGTTCTTTCTGCATTTCTAACAGGTAAAATAACTGTTATAAACGGTTTATCTGCCATATAAAATCCTCCTTTTTGTCTAAAATATACAAAAAACAACGCAGACAAGATTATATGAAATTAAACAGAGTTTTTCAAGTGGTATTTTTAAAAAGAATGTTCAGAAAGCGTTCAAAAATAGTTTTAACATAATTCAAAAATAGTTTTGACATATTAACTACTTTGGAACAACTTATTAACTATTTAAGAATGCTTTAATTTATACATTAATTAAAACATCTTTAGCAAACGTCAGTAACGAACACCTTTTGCGAACATCAGTAGTGAACATCTGCAACGAACATCATTAGTGGACATTATTTTAGTATCACCAACTCTTCTGCTCTTGTCCGTAGTTTTTCACCACCCTGCGACTTAAAAATAAGATAATAATAGTAAATTCCATTTGCCATGTATTTAAACATCTTTGATTCTATTTTTACTGTGTTATAAACACCTGCTGCGAAATTTTCTACTATATTTATCTCTTTTACCTTCCTGAATGAAGTTGTAAAAATTAACATTGTTACCTGGACACAATTCTGTGTTGATATAAACCTGATACTTAATTCACGCCAGGGAGTTGGTTTGAAAGGATTCGGATAAACTAAAATTTCATCAACTGAGAATTCTTCTTTTGTTGGTTCTGGGGTGGGTGTATATGTATTTGATACAGTAT
>JAOAAI010000136.1 GCA_026418955.1 Candidatus Goldiibacteriota bacterium
TGGGTGAATGGAACAATACCTAATAATGGTATTTTATTAAAACAGTCAATAGAAAATACAAGCTTAGATTATATTGTAATAGAAATGAAAGAGTCATTAGAACAATACAGACCATATTTGCAGGTTAAATATATTAATTAATGTTTTATTACTTATATTTTATTTGGAGATATTTAATGAAATTTTTATCTCCTATTTTTATATGGAAAATTTCAAATTAATATCAAAAAACATAATATTTTAATGGAAATAAAATTTATTTTTTTACTTGAAACAACAGACAAATAATATATAATAATATTTAGGAGATGGAGTTCTCCTATGAAAACCGCCATTCTTTTCGGCTAATAACTCCTACAAATTAATAAATTAATTAAATGGAGTTTATGCTTTCTCAAAAATTTAAAATATCAAATTTTATAGATATACTTTTACAATTAAAGGGGATTTTAATACAAAGCGGATATACATTTAAATTGATTGAACAAAAGATTGATGAAAATATATCAAAACTTCAAAGCGAACAGATAGTGATTTCTGTAATAGGACAGTTTAAGAGGGGGAAAAGTTCTGTAATAAATGCTTTACTATGCGAAGAGATTTTACCTGTTTCTGTTTTACCATTAACTGCAATACCTGTTTTTATTCATTATGGAGAGCAGAGAGAACTTTATATAAAAACAAGAGAAAGAGAATTTATTTTTAAAGAACTGAATGAAATTAAAAATGGCTTATTTGAATATGCCACAGAAAAAGAAAATCCCGAGAATAAAAAAGGTGTTATTGATATAAAACTTTTTTATCCTTCTGATTTATTAAAAAATAACATTGTTATTGTGGATACACCCGGCATTGGTTCAATTTATGCTCATAATACAAGAGCAGCCCAGGATGTGATCCCCAAAAGCGACATAGGTATTTTCGTGGTCTCTCCTGACCCGCCTTTCACGGAAGCTGAAATGAATTATTTTCAGTCGGTTTTGCCAAAAGTTAAAACAAGTTTTTTTGTAATAAATAAAGCAGATACTGTTTCGCAGCAGGATCTTGAAGAAGTAAAAAATTTTTATTTTAATATTCTTGAGAAAATATTCAATGGTGAAATAAATAAATATGTATTTGCTGTCTCGTCAAAACAGGAATTAAAAAAACCCGGAGATAACAATACTGGTATAAAGCAGCTTAAAGAGGCTGTAAAATCATATATCAATGTAAAGAAAACAGAAATTCTTATTGATGTATCTGTTCATAGAATCAGAGAGATTTTAAATCTTTCTAAAAATGCAATTGGTCTTATGATAAATTCTTTGAAAATGCCTTTAAAGAAACTGGAAGAAAATATAGGGCTTTTTAATAATTGTCTTGATAATATAGAAGCAAAAGCAGATATGATAAATGGTAATATTTTAATTAGAAAAAATAAGATAATAGAATATTTAGAAGATGAATTAAATGCATTAAGTGAAGAATTACATAAAGATTATTTAAATTCTTTTTTGAAAAGTATAGAAAAAGGAAAAATTGATGAAAAAAAAATAAACAAAGTTATTGATGAAATATCGGGTATTTTTGAAAAGCAACAAAAGAAAATAGAAAAAGAAGTGGAAGAAAAGGTTTTAAAGATCCTTTTTGAGTTAAAGGATGATTTTGAAAATCCTTTAAGAGAATTGAAACAGAAAACATCTGAATTTTTTAACGTTGACATTGAAATAGAACAGGAAGCAACGGATTTTAAATTTATAAAAAAGCCATATTTTGTTGATAAAAATTATAGTTTTTCTTATAAACTTTTACAGGAAAATCTATTTTTCAAAATTTTACCAGTTTTTTTTAAGGAAAAAATTATATTGTCATATTTGAAAAACGATTTTGAAAATATTATTCTTAAGAATTCAGATTCTATTCGTTGGGAAACAATGCAATGTATACAAGATACTTTTATAAAATACGAGGGATATTATTATGATAAATATGAGAATATGAAAGAATCCATTCTGGATTCGCTAATAAAAGTTAAAAATGCAATTTCTGATTTTAAAAAAACAAAGGAAGAAAAAATAAATGAATTAAATACTATATATAATGAAATAAATAATTTGTATGAGAGGTTATAGAAAGATGTCAGCAGAAAGGCATTTGAGTTATTATAATTTTCGCGATGTTTTTTCTTTAAATGGATGTCCGTTTTGTCTTATAGTTGAAAAGTCAATAATAAAATATTTTGATGACTTACTCTATGAAGGCGTGAATCTCTCTGAAACAGCAAAAGAAATGTCAAGATCAAAGGGATTTTGTAGGATACATTCAAAAGTACTTTTAAATTTCAATGACGCACTTGGAATAGCAATACTTTACCAGCGTATACTGCAAGAATTAGATGAGGATCCTAAATGTATGCCAAAGAATATAAGAGAGATTCAAAACAAGTATTGCCCGGCATGTATGAAGGAAAAAGAGTTACTTGAAAGATATTCTGGAATTTTTATTGATTTTATTGATGATTTTTTACGTAAATTTAAAAACAATGGATTTCCATTTTGTTTTGAACATTTTAATTTTATCCTAGATAAACTTGTGACATTAAAATCATCTAAAATAAAAGATCTAAAAGAAATTCAGGGAAAAAATATAAAAAATTTGATGCATAAACTTGAAAATTTAATAAACAGTTATAATTATCATCACAGCGACAGAAAATTATCAGAAGAAGAAAAAAAGTCCTGGATAGATGCTGTTGAAATAATTTCTGGCAAGAATATTGAAAAGAAGCGTTTCAGAAAGTAGTAAGTTTTAATGAACAATATCCTGCTTTATCTTGTAGTCTCTGTTCCATTTTGCCTGATTGCAGGTCTTGTCGCTGGTTTGATAGTTTATGAGGAATTCAGGCATCATTTCATAGATAAAAAAAAGTCTATAAAACCAGCAATTGAAACTGCAGTTGTTGCTTTTTTCTTTTTTTTAATTATTGTATTTGTTGTTGTTAATTTATTAACAAGATAATCTTTATTTCCTATTTTGAGTTTAAACCATTTGCATCTTCCTGCGGTACATCTTCGTCTGCCATTGGGGTTTCCAAAAGGTGTGTGGGAAGGAATTTGTAATTTGCAATTGCAGTCGGTATCACTGCGCTTGCAATTACAGCGGCAACAATAAATGAGTATTGTGCCTGTGTTATTATATTTTTGGTCAATCCATAAAGAGCGGATATGGTCCCAAATGTAAGACCTGTTGACATCAATAGAGTGTAATACCATCTTTCTTTTCTGTGGCCTTTGAAAAATCTAATAGCAGGATAAAGTCCAAAAATTTTTGTTGCTATTTTTCCGGAAAATAAAACAAGAAAGATTAAGGGAGCGGAAAGAATTGCAGGGATATTTACAAATGAACCGGCACGAATAAAATAAAAAGGAGTTAAAAAACCGATGGTTAGGGTTCTTAATCTTTTTATATAAGTATGGTCTTTTCCTATAACAACTGCAAGAGACATACCA
>JAOAAI010000078.1 GCA_026418955.1 Candidatus Goldiibacteriota bacterium
ACAGTATAAAGCTGGGGAAGGAATAATAGGAAGTGTGGTAAAAGAAGGTCAGACAATAGCTGTTGAAGATATATCAAAAGAACCAAGATTTTTAAATAAATTGAAGATAAGAAGGGGAGGTGAAAAAATTTCATTTATTGCAGCACCTATAAAAGCGGATAACAATATAATAGGTGTTCTTGCAGTTGAAAAAAAATATGAAAACAGGGAAATTTTTAATGAAATCACTAAAACAATATCACTAATTGCAACAATTATCGCATACAAGGTAAAAAATTATCAGAAAGTTGAATCAGAAACTAAAACATTAATAGAAGAAAGTATTGAACTGAGAAAAGAATTAAAAGAGCAGTATAATTTTAAAAATATAATAGGCAAAAATGAAAAATTCAGAAAAGTAATAGAACAAGTCAAAATGGTTTCAAATACTCCTGCACCTGTTTTAATTACTGGAGAAACTGGAACAGGCAAAGAACTGATTGCTAAGATAATACATTTTTTAAGTGACAGGAGAGATAAAAAATTTGTAAGTGTGAACTGTGCGGCAATCCCTACAAATCTGCTTGAGTCAGAGTTATTTGGATATTATAAGGGCGCATTTACAGGAGCAATTGCAAATAAAAAAGGTAAATTTGAACTTGCTGATGGGGGAACGCTTTTTTTAGATGAAATAGGTGAGATGGATTTACATTTGCAATCAAAGATTTTACGTGCAATCCAGGAAAAAGAGATAGAGCCACTAGGTGGTGAAAAAACAATAAAAGTTGATTTTAGAATAATAGCTGCCACGAATAGAAATCTGGAATATATGGTAGAAGAGGGAAAATTCAGATCTGATTTATTTTTTAGGTTAAATGTTATTAATCTCTACTTGCCCCCATTACGAGAAAGAAAAGATGATATACCACTTCTTACAGAATATTTTATTAAAAAATATTCTGAGATTTATAACAAAAAAATAATAGGAATAAATAAAGAAGTTGAAGAATTATTTTACAAATACTCTTGGCCAGGTAATATTCGCGAACTTGAAAATACAATTGAATGTGCAGTTATAATGACTCAAGCCAATATAATTGATGCATCATTAATACCCCAGAATATTAAAGAAAATAAAGAAAAACAAGAAGAAAAATTTGATTTAAATACTTTTATAAAAGAAGAAATAAATAAAAATCTTGGAACAGAAAATTTATTTGAAAAGGTGATAGGCATATTTGAAAAGATATTAATAGAAGAAATGCTTGTAAAAACAGGCAATAATAAACTAAAAGCGGCAAAATTATTGGGGATAAATAGGAATACGTTAAAGGCGATGATGAAGAAGTATAAAATAACGGGATAAAATAATTGTCGCTTGCCGATTGCCGTTTCCGTTTGCCGGTTGAAAAAACTTTGCCAGTGTCATATATAGAAAAATAGATGAAATATGTGAAAAACAATGTCTAATGGTAAATTTAATAATAACTTTAAAATAAATTAAAAAAAATGAAAAATTGTAAAGAAAATATATAATAGAATTTAGTATGAACTATTCTTAAATACACTATAAAGAACCTGAATAAAACAAATAATTTTATATTTCAAAGTTGATTTAATAATTTAAGATAAATGGATGGGATTTATGAAAAAAAATTTTTATTATTTTTTTTATTTCCTGTAGAAACGCACAAAATCCTACTAATCCATCACACCTACAAACTACATTAGTAAATGCATATGCAACGTATACATTTACACCTACAATGACTATCTATATAAAATGATTAATATTTTAGTATAACAAAATTATTGACAAATTTATATTAAGTATTATACTGATAAAAAAAAGAAAGGGGCAAAAATTGCGTTTTAATTGTAGGATAGAATTAAAGACAAAAAAAGAAGAAATAAAGATACCTTCTGATTATAGAAGATATATTTCTTCTTTAATAAAAGAATCATTTAAAAGATCAGGGGAAGAT